>JAUWSZ010000363.1 GCA_030609865.1 bacterium
GCAGGTTCTTGCGGTAGTTCTCGAGCTGGTTCAACGAGCGGAGCCGCTCGATGATCAACATCCATCCGCACGGGATCTCTTTGTCCACCTCGCATCGCCCATCCACGGTGGTCCCTCCGCACGGGCCGTTGAAGAGGCTCTTCGAACAGCGGGCGACCGGACAGATGCCGCCTGTCAGGTGCAGCACGCAGTTGCCGCATGCCTGGCATCGTTCCACCCAGAGGCCCTGTTTCTCCGTGACCCCGATGAAGGTGGTGTCCAGGCCGGGCAGAACCACGGTGGAGGGATACTTCTCCGCCACGAATTGAATCCCTGCTCCGCACGCGATCGACAGGACCGCCTGGTAGTCCTCCAGGTAAGGACGCATCGTCTCGAGATACTCCGGGTCGCACTGGCGCTCGAGGGTCACCTCCTTGATCTCCAGGGGGCGCCCCTCGGTTTCCCGGGCAAGCCGGAGTGAGGAGGCGAGGATCTCGACCTCCTTTGCACCGCCGGAACGGCAGACCGTTACGCACCCGTGGCAGCCTGCCAGGACGATCTTGTCGTAGGGGGCCAGCATTCCGAGAATGATGTCCAACGGTTTTTGTTCACCCATTATCATGGAGAGTCTCCTATTCTTTAGCGGGAGCTTCTTTTCTGGACTTGCGGGCCACGTTCACGGGGCTCGGTCCCAGGCTCCGGATTTTGTCGACCATTTCCGTGGCGAAACGGGCGAAATTGTTCCCCTCGCCCGCGCTCCGATTGTACATGGCCACCCGTTCACCTCCCATCCCGATCGTGTCGAGCACATCCGCCACCCGGCCGACCCGGGCCCGGGCGCGGAGGTTCCCCGCGAGGTAGTGACAGTCCCCCTCCAGGCAGCCGACGACCATCACGCCGTCTGCACCCTTTTCGAACGCTTTCAGGATCATCGCTTCATCCACTCTTCCTGAGCAGGGAAGGATGACGATACTCGTGTTGTCCGGATAGTTGAGCCGAGCGGAACCTGCCAGGTCCGCAGCGCTGTAAGCTCAGTGTCTGCAGGCAAAGACGACGACACTCGGGTCGAAGTCCTTGGCCACCTCTTTCTGCTCGTTCTCGTTAGGAACCTCGGCCGCTGACGCTGCGTTGTCCATTTCCCCCACCTTTCGAAATCTGTCGATCAGAGTGAGCTTCCCGCCTCCGCGTGTTGTGCTTCGCCTGCTCGAGGAACCTCATCCTCCTCCGCCAATGCCTCGATCTTGGCAAGGAGCTGCCCCTGCGTGTAATGGCGCAGGACGATCGTTTGCGCCGGACACTCGGCCACACAGATGCCGCAGCCATGACAGAGGGCCGGGTTGATCTCTGCCGTGTGGTCTTCGTTGATGAACGGGATCCCGTAGGGGCAGGCACGTACGCAGGTCAGGCAGACGGCACATTGCTCCGGGTTTACGTAGGAGACGATCCCGGACAACCGCAGGGACTCCTTGGCGAGGATCGTGGCAGCCCGGCCGACGGCAGCCTTTGCCTGGGAGATCGTCTCCGGGATGTTCTTCGGGTAGTGGGCCAGGCCGGCCAGGTAGAGCCCGTCACTCGCAAAATCCACGGGCCGGAGCTTTGCGTGTGCCTCGATGAAGAACCCTGCCTCGTTTCGGGGGGTTTTCAGCTGTGTGGCCAATTCCTCCGTGTCTGCCGGATCGACTCCGACCGAAAGGACGAGAAGATCCGCATCGAGCCTCACCCGACGCTGAATGCTCGTGTCGTCGAGCATGGCCACGACCTTGCCGTTCTCGAACGAAACGTCGATCGGGTTCGTCTCGGGATCGTATCGGATGAAGTTGACTCCCAGCTTTCTGGCTTCCATGTACTTGAGCTCGATCAGGCCGTAGCTGCGAACATCCCGGTAGAGGATGTCCAAGCGGAGGTTCGGCCGGAGCGCCTTCAGGGCGATGGCGTTTTTGATCGCCTGGGGGCAGCATATGCGGGAGCAGTAAGGACGCGTCTCGTCCCGGGAGCCTGCGCACTGGATCATCACCACCGACTTGGCGCCCTTTAAGCCGTCCGGGTCGTCCTCGATACGCTGCTCCAGCTCGGTCTGTGTGAGGACGCTCTCCTCGGAGCCAAGCCCAAAGATCTCCGGGCGCGCCTCCTGCCCGCCGGTGGCAACGACAACGGCCCCGTGTTCCAGCGTTCTGGCGGTCCCGGCGGAGGTCATCACCTCTGTGCTGTAGTTGCCCAGGTAGCCGCTGTGACCGACCACCACGGCATCGGTCAGCACTTCGATCCTCGGGTCTGCAAGGACCTGGTTGCGGAGTTCGTTCAGGAAGGCCCGGGCGTTCTGCCCGTCCACGGTCCTCCTTAGATTCCGAAGGTGTCCTCCGAGTTCAGGTTCCTGCTCCACCAGCACGACAGGAAAACCCTGGGTGGCTGCCTCCTTTGCCGCGGTCATGCCGGCCAGCCCGCCTCCGATCACGAGGAGTTCGGACCGGATCGAAATCTCACTCTCGTTAAGGGGTACCGTCTGGGTGACGTTGGCCACCGCCATCCGGGTCAGCCGCATCGCCTTCCGGGTGGCCCGTTCATTGTCCGTACGGTGGACCCAGGAGCACTGGTCACGGATGTTGGCCATATCGAAGAGATACTTGTTGAGTCCCGCCTGTTGGAGCGTCTCTTGGAACAGGGGTTCGTGGGTCCTGGGTGAACAGGAGGAGATGACGACACGGTTGAGACGGTGCTCCTGGATGATTTCCCGCAGCTTGTCCTGATTGTCCTGAGAACATGCGTAGAGCGGATGGTCGGCGAAGACGACGCCGGGCAGGGCTCTGGCGTAGTCCGCCACGGCCTTGACGTCCACGATCGCGCTGATGTTGATGCCGCAATGGCAGATGAATACGCCGATTCGCGGATCTCCCGTCTCCTCCTCCGAGCTCTCGACCTGAAAGGGGCCCTCTTCCACGAGGGTGCCCCTGGCAGAGGACAACACGCCACCCGCACACGCTGCGGCTCCGCTGGCCTCGCTGACCGTTTCCGGGATGTCCTTCGGGCCGTTGAAAACACCGCAGGTGAAGACCCCGGGCCTCGAGGTGGCCAGGGGCTCGAAGGTGGGCTTCTTCGTGAAGCCAAAGGGGTCGACCTCCACGCCGAGGGCCTTGGCCTGTTCCTTGACCTGCTCGTTGATCTGTACGCCCACCGACAAAACGACCAGGTCAAACTCCTCGGTCGAGATCTCCCCCTTCTCGTCTACGTAGCGAATCTCGAGATTGTTGTTTTCCGGCTGCTCGTAGACCTTGCTCACCATGGCCCGGACGTAGCGGACGCCGTGCTTCTTCTCGGCCGCTGTTACGTAGTCGTCGAACCCTTTTCCAAAGGCCCGGAGGTCTATGTAAAAGATCGTGGCTTCGATGTCCGGATCGTGCTCCCGGGCGATGACCGCCTCCTTGGTCGCGTACATGCAGCACACCGATGAGCAGTAATCCCGGTTGCAGGTCGTGTCGCGAGAGCCGACACACTGGATCCAGGCGATTCGGTGGGGCTCTTTTTCATCGCTCGGCCGCTCGACGTGTCCGAACGTGGGGCCGGAAGCGGACAAGATACGCTCGAACTCGATGCTCGTCACCACGTTCGGGTAGACCCCGTAGCCGAACTCGGCCCTCAGGTCGCCCGGGACGGTATCGAAGCCAGGCGAGAGAATGACGGAACCGACGTTCAGGTCCAGGATCTTCTCTCGGTCTTCGTGATGCAGCGCTCCGGCCTGACAGGCCTCCACGCATTGGTAACACTCGCAGCAGACCCCGCAGGCCATGCAGCGTCCCGCCTCCTCGACCGCAAGCTCTTCCCCGACCACTTTTGCCTTTTCCTGCGGTTCGAGGAGGGCCTTCTCCTTGTACGCATCGATCTCCTCTGCCGGAGGTTTCCCCAGACGGGTCGGCAGATCCCTTCCCTCCCGCAGGCTGACGCGACGAAGGGAGCAGTCGATCGAGATGGCGGCCTCTTTACCGGATCCGATGGCGTTAATAAAGGGCTTCTTGCCAAGGGCCAGTTCGCCGCACACAAAGATGTTGCCCAAGTTGGTCTGCAAGGTGACCGGGTCGAACTCCCGGAAGACGCTGGAGACGTCGGAGATGTCGGACGCCTCGGCGGCCGCATCCTCCCCTTTGCCCTTCCGGGACTGAGCAGACGGGCCCGTGGCGAGCAGGACGGCGTGGTAGGTCAGGGAGAACTTGGAGAGGATTTCCTCCGCCTGGATGCGAGAGCCCAGGTGGATCTTGACGCCCAGATTGAGGATCGCGTCGATCTACGCCTGTCGCACCGCACCGGGGACGACCTTTTCCGCAAGCTTGCGAAGGCTTCCTCCCGGCTCCGCGTCTGCCTCGAAGATCGTGACCTGATATCCCTGCAGCCGGAGATAGCAGGCGGCGGTCAGGCCCGCAGGCCCCC
>JAUWSZ010000294.1 GCA_030609865.1 bacterium
TCCACACAAGGTAGTCGCCGGACAACCAGGCGTCCTGCTTGTAGAGACTCTCCCCGCTGAACGTGACCTGTGTGATCCGATAGTCCTCAACGAGAAACCAGTCATGGTCCTTCCAGATGACCGCCCGCGCTGCGTCTGCGGTTCCCTGGTTCTCGGCGATCAGGTCATCGGATGAGAACAGCCATTCGTCCTGGCCGCTCTGTGCGTAGTAGCGATGCAGTCTATTGACGAGGGTTTCGCTGTCATGCTCCCAGTACCAAAGGGTTTCTGCATCCAGGCCGATGATTAGATCCTCCATGTCATGCAAATCCTGGGTGACCCGAGTCAGGTGGCCGGAAGAGATCCGGTAAAGAAAGATATCTCCTTGTTTCTCGTAGGCTGCGAGATCTCCAGCAAGCTCGATCGACGAGATGTGCGTGTCCGTGTCGATCTTGAGGGTCTCCCAGGCTGCTTGTGCCGGGGCGTACGAGATAAGGGCGTCGAGGAACAGAAGAAGACCGCACAGTGAGGGGGTACGCATTCGTCTTCTCCCGAGAGCGTTTCTTATAGAGGGGAGAGCAATACGCGTACCATGGCGCCAGAGGCCTGCAGGCGCGTTTCTCTTGGTTGTTTCAGGCGCGTGGCGGGGCCTGAAGACGAGTACCGTGGGCAACAGAGGGCTCGAGGCGTTTTGCTGTCCCGGCGTAAGCGAGGAACGACAGGAAATGTAATCCTCGCAGTACGACCTCCAACGAATACGTCAACAGCTTGTCTGTGGCGGGTGGGTCACACCGTGGACTCATTAGGTTAGTCGAGCGGTGTGCTGAGGGATCCCTCAGCACCTGAAGCCAATGGATTCCTGCCTGCGCAGACGGAAAGGTGGAGATTCTCCATTTGTCGATTCCCCCTGGAGCCTGTCCCCGCAATCTTCAGGCGGGGGTGGGAATGAGGGCGAGTGAGGCTGGGGGATTGCCACGGGCGCTGTCGCGCCCTCGCAATGTCCGCTTCTTGATCGGGCACGGGCACGCACACGGCACGGGCCAGGAGGGGCATCGGGTGCTGTCTTAAACGAAAGGCGAAAGGGAATTGTAAGAGGTTGGCCGTTAGCCATTGGCTGTTAGGTATTAGCGCCCAGCCATTTCTCCACCGTCAGCATGCAAGTCGAGCGGGATGGGGGTGGGCTAATACCTAAGACCTAATACCTAACAGCCAAGAGAGATCAGGGATAGCACTCTCACAGGTCCTCGATCGACAACGCCCCCTCCAGGGTTGTGTTGGCGGTCGTGAGCCTCTCCCGGCTCGAAATCACACAGATGGGAGCGGTTTCAAAGGCGGGAGCCAGGAGCTCTGTCCCCGTCCGCTGAATGTCTTCCCCCGTGAGGGACAGGAGTCGGTTGCGGAAACGCCTCCGCAATTCCGGCGTGTCGCCCCGGATGTGGCGGCTCAGTGCGACCCCGACGGCCTGGCCTGGCCGGATGGGCTGGTCCAGGGCCTTGAGGGACCCGATGATGGCCTGTTCTATCGCAGGGGGAGAGAGATCCATCTCGTTGGCGATGTGGTGGAAAACGCCGTGGAAGGCATCCAGGGTCTCTTTCACACAAGGGTCCCGGTAGCTCGTGAAGGAAAACACCCCGTTGCTAGAATCGTAGCCGGCCCGTACCCCGTAAGCACCCCGCTTTACCCGCACCTCGTTCCAGAGATAACCGTAGCTGAGATGCACGCTGAGCAGGAGGAGCCCCGGGGCGTCCGGGTGGTTCGAGGAGACCGCCGGCAGTGCCTTGGCGACAAAGGCCACGTCCGCAGGCGTGGCAATCCCTTCCTTGGATTCCAGGGTGGGGGTGAAGTGCGTCTTCTCCTCCTGCGGACCCTCATCCCGCATTCCGCTGTAGAGGCCCTTGAGCCATTCGTCCAAGACGTTCCGCTCCCGTGGTTCGCCGACAAAGCTGATGGTTGCCCGGCCGCGGGCCAGCAAGAACTTCCGGACACGGGACATCTTCTCCACGATCGCTTCCGGGTTCTTGTCTATTTCCGCCACGAGGCGGTCGTACATGCGCAGTTGCGTTACGCCGCCAAGCCGCTCGGCCAATTCGCAGTTGCGTGACAGGTGGCGTGCGGCGTAAAGGGCGGCGTACTGGTTTCCGCTCGGGATGATGCTGCTGTGCCAGTGAATCCTGCCCTGCAGGAGGATATCTTTCAGCCGGGCCAGGTCACTGAAGTCGCAGAGCAGAACTCGATCGTAGAGGACGTCCAGCATATCCGGGAGACGCGTTGCCAGGGCCTTCGCGGTGACCAGCATGAAGGGTTGCACGAAGTGGCTGTCATCCGCACGGCCCCCTGCCGAAACCCCGGCATCGATCCCCCCTGTGCAGGCCGCCTCGCGCTCAGCCATGGCGGCGTAGTCCTGCCCGGCTGCGCCCATCTCGGTCATTGCGTCCGTGTAGAGGGGCAAATAGTCGATCAACTCCTCGTCGATACCTGTAAGATCAAGAGCAATCTTGAGGTAGTCGATGCCGTTGGCAAAAACGTCCGTGTACAGGAGGGGCCGGCCGGCGACCGTCTCGAGGACGGTTGGGAGTTCGAAAGGCTCCGGTGGTACGTCCGCTACCGAGAGGCGGGGCAAGGTCGACAGGGCCTCCGGGGAGTTGGGAGCCGACTGCAAGGCATCGAGTTCGGCAGCCTCTCGTACGATCCTGTCGAATTCCGGCGGGCTCATTTGCGCCTTCCGCCTGTCCATCCTCTGTCGAAAGACTTCCTCTTTCTTTTCGATGAACTCCGGGTCCGGGACAAAGGTGAGGGCGGTGTAGTGGGGGTTGTCCACGATCATCTCGGTAAGAAGGCGCTCGAAGAACCCGGACTCCTTCTCGTGCCGGGCTCGGAGCGCTGTGAGATGCTCGTTCAACCGGAGGCTCGCGATCGGATCGGCACCGTACAGCCAGCTGCGGTACACGCGATCCATCAGGAGCAGCGGATGCCTGGGCCGGATCTCCCTGGAGGCGAGTTCCAGGCGATGGAAGGCTGCGTCCACTTTTTTTCCGTCGAGGCCTTCCTTTGCGAGGTCCGAACAACTGGTCAGCACGAGGTCGATGATCGCGGCGCTGCGGTCCGCCTTCGTGCCCTTGAGCCCAACAGAGAAGTAGGTGTCACGCTGATGGCCGGCGTAGCCCGAGTCTGTGAGTTCCTCGCCGAGTCTGCTGTCGATCAGGGCCCTTCGCAGGGGAGAGGCCGCATTGCCGAGAAGGTAATCGCTCAGGAGATGCATCGACAGGGTGGTCACGGCATCGGTGACGTCGTTCGTACGAAAGGTAAGGACCACCGCCGACCTCTTCGCCCCGTCCTCGTTCGGGCCGACCGGATAAGGCACCGTTTCATAGACGGGTTCACTCCAGTGCGGTTGGGGGGCGATGGTGGTGTCGATCGAGAGCCGGTCAAAGTCGCTCAGGTATTTCTCATCGAGAAAGGCGAGGTGTCTCTCGGTCGGGATGTTACCGTACAGGAAGATCAAGCTGTTGGTCGGGTGGTAGTAGGTCCTGTAGAAATCAACAAACTGCTCGTAAGTCAGGTCGGGAATCGCCTCCGGGTCCCCCCCGGACTCGAGCCCGTAGGCGTTGTCAGGAAAGATGCCCCTGCCTGTCTTGTGCTGGATGATCCCGTCGAGGTCCGAGAGGGCCCCTTTCATCTCGTTGTAAACGATCCCCTTGATCGTGAGGGGGCTCTTCGGATTCCCCGGTTCGACAACGTCCAGATGATGCCCCTCCTGCTTGAAGTGCTTCTCCGTGATCAGGGGGTGGAAGACGGCGTCACAGTACACGTCCGCGATGTTGAAGAAGTCCTTCTCGTTCATGCTCGCGCAGGGGTACACCGTCTTGTCCGAGTAGGTCATGGCATTCAGGAACGTGGCCACGCTCCTTTTCAGGAGTTCCACGAAGGGGTCCTTTACCGGGTATTTTTTCGAGCCGCACAGCACGGTGTGTTCGAGAATGTGCGGCAGGCCGGTGCTGTCAGGGGGAGGGGTTCGGAAGGCGATGGTGAAAAGATTTTCCGGGTCCTCATTGTGGAGGTGCAGGAGATGTGCACCGCTCTTCTCGTGGGCCAGCAGGTAGGCCACCGCACGCAGATCGGGCAAGGGCGTCACGCTTGAGACGGTGAAACCCGCCCGCTTGTCACCCTCCTGCAGCCTGGCTGTGGGCATCGATGAGGACATACAGACTCCTTTCTACAGTTCCGCGAGCTTTCCCTTTCGGCGTTGTGCTTGCCGGGCAGGTTTTGTGTCGGATTCCGTATATCCCTCGTCTGTCGGCGTGGGATGAAGCTCTTCCCGCGCCTCGGGATCGTCGGTTGTCAGCCGGTTCTTGCCCGCCTTCTTGCTCTTGTACATCAGCCGGTCCGCCCTTCGAAGGAGCGTTTCGACCGTGTCGTCCAGCCGCGCCAGCGTGGCGCCTACGGACACACTCACCCGGATGTTCTCGTCTCCCACGGAGAGATACGAGTTTTCCACGAGCAACCGGAACCGGTTCGCGATCATCGGAAGGCTCTTGTAGCTGACGTTTTCGATGACGGCCACGAATTCCTCCCCACCCCATCGACCGAAGATGTCGAAAGGTCGAGCGTTGCCCGAAAGGGTCCGCCCGACGATCTTCAGCACTTTGTCCCCTGCATCGTGCCCGTACTTGTCGTTGATCCTCTTGAAGTCGTCTATGTCGGCGAACAGAACGCAGAAGCTCCATCCGTATCGATGCATTTCCTCCAGCCGATTGCGGAGATGCATCTCGATGTATCGCCTGTTCGCCATCCTGGTCAGCGGGTCGATCAGGGCCATGGTTTCGAGCTCTTCCATCCTCTGGAGCATCAGGGCCTTTGCCGAGTTGTCACTGAACAGCTCGGCAGCGCCGATGATGTTTCCGTCCTGGTCCAGGATGGGGGTCACCCGGATCGA
>JAUWSZ010000286.1 GCA_030609865.1 bacterium
AGGATTCGTACGGCCACCTTCGAGATTCAGCAAGTTCAAGACTTCGACTATCTCGTGATCAACGACAATCTTGACGAAGCGCTCAACGAGCTCCAATCGATCATCATCGCCGAGTCCTGCAGGGGGCGGCACCGCATTCCGGCCTGGACGGAGCGCTGGGCCAGGGAGATCGAAGCGAAGAACAGCTCTTAGCCATTAGCTTTTAGCTGTTAGCCCACCACTCCTCCCCCGCGGGACTCGTGACGGTGGAAGGGTTGGGAGCTAAAAGCCAATAGCTAACAGCTATTAGCCTTTGGGGTGGCTGGGAAGTGCGTGGTGCCAATGAAAGAGCCGGTCATTCGTTTTCAGGACATCCTCGAGGCGGTCCGGGGATACATGCCCGAAGCGGACACGGCTCTGCTGCGCAAGGCCTACGTTTTTGCCGCTCTCGCTCACAGAGGACAGCTTCGTAAGAGCGGGATTCCCTACCTGAGCCATCCCCTGGCGGTGACAAAGACACTGACCGACCTGCGCATGGATGTTCCGACCCTGTGTGGAGGCCTTCTGCACGACGTCCTGGAAGACTGTGGCGTCGAGGAAGCGGTGCTCAAGGAGCAAGTCGGCGATGAGGTCACCCAGCTGGTGGTGGGGTTGACCAAGACGGCCAAGGTGAGTCTCCAGACCACGAAACGACGCCGACTGGAGAGCTACCGAAAGACGCTCATCGCCATGAGCCGGGACATCCGAATTCTGATGATCAAGCTCTCCGACCGCCTCCACAACATGAGGACCCTGTTTTCCCTCTCCGACGAGCAGCGCAAGCGAATCTCCGAGGAAACGCTCACCATCTATGCTCCCCTAGCGAATCGTCTGGGCATTTCATGGATGAGATCCGAGCTCGAAGACCTCTCCTTCCAGAACCGGAATCCGGAGCTGTACGAGGAAATCAGGCAGGGCGTGGAGGAGAAGGTCAAGGCAAAGGCGGAAGTCATCAAGAGGGTTTCCGACCTCCTGGAGGAACGGTTCCGCGAGGAGGAAATCCCCTGCGAGATCGCTGGGCGGGTAAAGCATTACTACAGCATCCATCGGAAGATGATACAGCAGGAGATCGACCTCGATCAGATTTTCGATCTGTTTGCCTTCCGGGCCATCGTGGCGGAAGAGAGGCATTGCTATCAGGTGCTTGGCATCATCCATTCCCTGTGGGCGCCCGTGCCCGGCAGGTTCAAGGATTACATCGCCAAGCCCAAGGCGAACCAGTACCGATCTCTGCACACGACGGTATTCGGGCCATCAGGGGACTGCGTGGAGATACAGATCCGCAGCCGTGCCATGCACCGGGAAGCAGAATATGGCGTGGCATCCCACTGGATCTACAAGGAACGGGCCGGCTTCGACAAGGGAGATGAGAGCACCTTCCAGTGGTTGCGAGGGATGCTCAAAAGCCTCCAGGAGATCGCCAGTCCGGAGAACTTCCTGGACGTGATGCAGCTCGATCTGTTCCCGGACCAGGTCTATGTGTTGACGCCCACCGGGGAGGCAAGAGAGCTTCCACGCGGCTCCACTCCGGTGGATTTTGCCTACACGATCCATTCCGAGGTTGGAGATCATTGTGCAAGGGCCAAGGTCAACGGCAAGCTGGTGCCCCTTAAGTACGAGCTGCAGAACGGGGACGTAGTCGAGATTCTCACGTCCAAGACCCAGACCCCGCGAAAAGACTGGATGAAGTTCGTCAAGACGGCCAACGCGCGGGCCAAGATCCGGGCTTGGGTTCGAAAAGAAGAAAGGGACCAGGCCCAGAACCTGGGAAAGGAGATCCTGGAAAAGGGGCTGAGGAAGTCCGGCCTCCATTACGGGAAGCTGCTCAAGAAAGGGGAGTTCAAGAAGGTCCTGAAAGCCCGCCGGTTCAAGAGCATGGAGGATTTGCTGCGGGCTGTGGCCTACGGCAGGCTTTCGGTGGGGCAGGTCGTGCAAGCGCTCCCCAAAGAAGAGCGGGAACAGGAAGAAGGTGCATGGGACAAGAGCCTTGAACGGCTCGTGGAGAAGGCGGAGAAGCGATCCGACACGGGCGTGAGGGTCCGGGGTATCCCGGACATCTTTGTCCGGTTTGCCAAGTGCTGCAACCCGGTGCATGGCGAGGAAATCATCGGCTTCATCACCCGGGGCAGGGGGGTAACGATCCACGCAAAGACATGTCTCAAGGCCAGGGATGGATCCGGGGAAAGGTGGATCGAAGTGAACTGGGATGAAGGCGCCAGGGTCTTGCAGCGGGCCAAGATCCGGGTGGTCAGCCAGGATCGTCCGGGGCTTCTGGCGGGACTCAGCAAGGCGATCGCGGCCGTGGATGTGAACATCTCACAGGCAAAGGCCTGGACCACGGGCGATCGACAGGGGGTGGCGCAGTTCGAGGTGATGGTGAGGAACCTGGAGCACCTGACCGAGTTGATTCATTCCCTGGAGAAGGTGAGAGGGGTTCTGGCTGTGGAGAGATTGCTCAATTAGGAGAGGCTGCCGACAAAGGTGGAAGGACTGATTTTTGGCTGGGAGGGGAGGTACTTTCGCCTTTGCCCTTTCGCCTTCGGGATCGTGGCCCCTGATTATGTTAAGCGGCTTTTTCGATTTTTCCAGTACGAATGCAGCGGGTGCAGACGTTTTTCCGGCGGACAAGGCCGCTCTCGACGACGCGTATCTTCTGGATGTTCGGCCTCCAGACTCGCTTCGTTTTCCGGTGGGAATGGCTCACATGATTCCCGAAGATGGGTCGCTTGCCGCATACAGAACAGATCCTTGACATGAAACCGTACCCCTATTGTCCCTCTTGCTCTCTGTTTCCACGAAAGAACATCTGATTCACTGGAATTTGTAACTATATCGGATTCCTCTGAGTTTGTCCAACCCCTTTCACGTGTCTTTCACGTGCCCGCGCCCGAGAATGGCTCTTAGCCGTTAGCCTTTAGCTATTAGCCCACCCCGCCCCTATTTTTGCGTGGGCATCCCCGTTGGGGGCAGTGGTCGGGAGCTAACAGCTAAGAGCTAACTGGTAACGGCCAAGATCGAGGACGATTCTTACTAGCCCCAACTCACCCCGGGCTGCTGATCGTATCCTGCCAGAACCCTTCCGATTCGAAACCCTTTCTCTCCCATGCCTTGCAGGCATTCGACCACCGCATCCGCGTGTTCGTCTTCGGTCACGACGACCATGCCGATGCCGTAGTTGAAGGTCCTCAACATCTCGGTCAACTCGATCTGTCCGAGCTTTTCGATCACCTGAAAGACCTCGGGACGGGGCCATGCATCCAGATCCAGGCTTGCTCGGCAGCCGGGCGGGAGAACCCGCGGGATGTTCTCGATCAGCCCTCCTCCGGTGATGTGGGCAAGGCCCTTGACCGGAAACCTGGCCAGGAGTTCCAGAACGGGCCTCACGTAAATCCGGGTCGGACGCAGGAGTTCTTCTCCCAGCGGCACGGACAGCCCCTCGACGGTGTCACCCAGACGGTATCCCCGGTCCTCCGAGAAAAGCCGCCTCACCAGGGAGTACCCGTTGCTGTGCAGCCCGTTCGAGGATATTCCCACCAGAACGTCGCCGGGCAGGATCTTCTTTCCATCGATGATTCTGTCCCGGTTCACGATCCCGACACAGAACCCGGCCAGCTCGTATTCCCCCTTTGGGTAGAAAGAAGGCATTTCAGCCGTCTCCCCCCCGATCAGGGAGCAGTTGGATGTTTTGCATCCTTCGACGATACCCTGCAGGACCTTCTTCGCGCGCTCCGGGTCGAGTTTGCCGGTGGCAAAATAGTCGAGGAAGAAGAGCGGTTCCGCCCCCTGGACGATCACGTCGTTCACGCACATGGCGACCAGGTCGATCCCGATGGTCTCGTGCCGGTCCATTTCGAAAGCGATCCGGAGCTTCGTCCCCACGCCGTCCGTGGAGGCCACGAGCAAGGGCTCGGAAAACCTTTCCCTGTCCACGGCGACAACGCCGCCGAAGCCGCCGATATCCATTCTGACCTCTTTGCGGAACGTTGACTTCGCCAGAGGTCGGATGTATTCCACGAGGCTGTCCGCCGCGTCGATGTCCACACCTGCTTCCTTGTAAGTTTGGGGGGGCTTCATCGAAATACCTTCCGTGTCCGGTGTAGCGGCAAAAAAAAGGCTTGATCCGGCCTGTATGCTCTGCTATCCTCTTTCTAGTTTGCACCTCAAGAAGACGCAGAAAAAGGACGCAGCTTTGCACCCAGAGACCCGCCAGTCCCCCCCCCCTTCCGACGCCGATCCGCAGCGAAATCACGGGCCCCGCGGTCCGCACCCTTCTTCACGAGGAATCCCTTCATGGAGCCCCACGGCCAAGACCGTGGTCCCCTGCGAAGGCGGATGGGGACAGGGGCAGGCGTTCTCTGCTGAAAAGAGCCTCCCGAGGGGCGCCCGGAGCCGTTTGATCGCGGTCCGGATGTTACCACATCCCTCGGATGATGAGAAATCCCCTGGATCTCCTGCTCGCAGCGAGCCGGAGAGGATGCTATCGAAGCCGGGGGGTGGTCCGTTTCAGTCCTCATGAGTGGAAAAAGATTGGACAACCTACGTAGAGACAGAGAGTGCATCAGAGCCGGTTGACCGATAGAAATTTTCTACCTACTATTATTGAATATTATACACAATTAGATAGTTAGAATAATATTCTAAGGTTTGACTTTAACTGTTCTGTCTGATGTTTTGGGCTGGTATCCAATTTGCTTGAGAATATCGAGAATGTTTCTTGAGCCTGCCTCCACCGCGCATCGAGGGTAGATCACAGCATGGCAGACATCATTCCCTTCCCGACCCAGAGGCTCGCACACCCTGCGAACGAACAGAGCGGGGATATCCCGTCGCATCAGATCAGAGAGGGCTTCCTCGGTGGTCTGTCCGGCAAGGCCAGCAAGTTCGAACAGATGATGGAGGAGATCGCGGAGCTGTACGAGGATCCCCC
>JAUWSZ010000291.1 GCA_030609865.1 bacterium
CGAGAGCTTCTTTTCCCCGTTTGTTCAAAATGCTATCCGGATCCTCGTCCTCGGGCAGATAGACGACGCGAGTCGGGATATCTCTTTCGAGCAGATCGGGCAGGTTCCGGAAGGAGGCCTTCCTGCCCGCCAGGTCCCCGTCGAAGACCAGCACAAGGTTCTGGGTATGCCGCTTCAAAATGTCGATCTGGCCCGTCGTCAAGGCGGTGCCGAGAACGGCCACCGCATTCCGAATTCCGTTCTGGTGGAGGGCGAGAAGATCAAAGTAGCCTTCCACAACGATGACAGCGTCTCGTTCCCGGATGGCCTGCTGCGCCCCGTGGAGCCCGTAGAGCACCGATCCCTTGTGGTACAGGAAGGACTCGGGGGAGTTCATGTACTTGGGTTCCTGGTCCCCGAGGGAGCGCCCGCCAAAGGCGAGCACCTGGCCCATGGTGTTGAAGATCGGGAACATGAGCCGATCGCGGAATCGGTCGTAGGACCCGTTCCCATCTTTCCTCGGGATGAGGAGTCCGAGAGCAGATGCCACCTCCATCGCTCCCTGCTTCTTCTGAAGAGACCGGAGCAGTCTGTCCCATCCGGCGGTTGCGTAGCCCAGGGAGAAGGCCCGGATGGTCTCCCTGCCGATCCCCCGTTTTTCCAGATACTCTCTCGCAACGCCCGCTTCCGGGGTCTCCAGCAGGGTCCGATGGTAGAAGCGGCAGACGGATTCGTTGAGCGCCAACCCCCTTCGGTATGCTTCCTCCTTTTTAGGGTCCTTCCTGCGATGCCGTTCCCTGAGTTGAATGCCTGCCCTGCGTGCCAGCTCCTCCATGGCCTGGGGGAAGGACAGATTGTGAAATTTCATGAAGAAACTGTAAATATCACCCCCTACCCCACAGCCAAAGCAGTAGAACGTGTTTCGATCCGGGTTGACGACAAAGGAAGGGTTCTTGTCGGGATGGAACGGACAAAGCCCCTTGTGATACTTGCCTGCCTTCTTGAGCTGAACGTGAGGGGAGACCAGATCCAGGATGGAAACCCTCTCAGCGATTATTGTCTTCTCGGATACATCCTGGCCCATT
Source organism: bacterium (assembly GCA_030609865.1). The sequence continues at coordinate 1,065 of JAUWSZ010000291.1, forward strand.
GCCCGGTTCATCCTTGCCGTGCCGACGATGTCAGGTTCTCATCGTTTTTTTGGTCCTTTCAGTTCCCAAACCTCCCTGTCCCAGGGGGACGACGAGCAGTGATCCTCAAGCCCCAAGCCGGGAGAACAGACAGGGGAAAGGTCCATCTTGAACCAGAGGCTTCCTCTGAAATTGGCGAATGCGCGGGCGTCTTGAACTGGATTGCCGGATGACTTCAATGGGTACGGGAGATGGGGAACAGCCGAAATCGTCAGATACGGATCGAATAGAATAATCTCCCCCTCTTTTCGGAAGATTTCTCTGTCTATCGCGAGTCTGTAAGAACTCCCATGGAGATGAAGCCTGTCGTCCTTCGGGAATAGACCAAGAGCCGCCAGGCTCTAAAGCAAGCCTTGTTTCTTGAGTCGCTTCAAGGTTCGCTTCTTGGCAGCCAGGGCCTTCTTTTTTCGCTTCACGGAGGGCTTCTCGTACCGTTCTCGCCTCCTCAGCTCGGTGAGAATCCCCGCCTTCTCACACTTTTTCCGAAATCGTTTTACGGCCATCTCGAAGGGTTCATTTTCCCGCACCCGGATTCCAGACATTTTGCTCTCGATTCCTCCCTGGGAAAGGCTCTTTGAGGGAAAACTCTCTAGAAACAACTACAACCCCTTATTATAACAGATTTTCTCATGAAGTCAAGCAAAACTTCTTATTTTCTAACGGTTTTCTTCCGCCGGACGTACGGCATTCACGGCTTCTCGATAATTCAAGCGACCCGAATAGAGGGCTTTGCCCACGATGGCGCCGGTAAGACCGAGATGTGCCAGCCGGGAAAGGGCAACAAGGTCCTCCCGGCTCGTGACCCCGCCGGAGGCGATCACCGGAAACGGGGACACGTGGCACATTTCCTCGATCGCCGGCAGGTTGGGCCCCACGAGCATCCCGTCCCTCTGGATATCCGTATAAACGATGCCCGCCACCGGGATGTTCAGGTATGCCTGAATCAGGTCCACGGCCCGTGCCTGCGTCACGTCCTGCCAGCCCTTGATCGCCACGTAGCCCTCCTTGGCGTCGAGGCCGAGCAGGATCTTCTCCCGGTAGGTTTCGGCCAACCTCTTCACGTAGTCCGGATCCTGACAGGCAAGGGTGCCCAGAATGACGCGTTCTACGCCTATCTCGAGGTACCGAATGATGTCTTCTTGCGTCCTTATGCCCCCCCCCACCTGCACGGGGACATCGACGGCCTGGATGATTCGCTCGATGACGGGAAGATTCTTTGGGCTTCCCGTCACAGCACCGTCCAGGTCCACCACGTGAATGCGAGGCGCATCCCGGGAGGCCCACATTCTGGCCGCCTCAAGAGGGTCTTCAAAGTACAGGGTCTCCTTGTCCATCTGGCCTTGTGCAAGGCGAACGCATCGGCCCTCTTTCAGATCGATGGCAGGGATTATCTCCATCATAGCACCCTTTCTCCTGCAGGTCCGCGAAATAAGCCTATCCGTTGCGCCGTACTCTCGACTCAGGCGAAAGGCCCAAGCGAGGGGAAAGGCGAAAGGGAAAAGGGTCAAGGGGCGGTTGAGGTCTTGAAAAGGTATTCCTAACAGGCAAATGGCCAGTAAATGGTGACGGTCTTGTTGATTCCCTCTTCAATATTTGATCCCTCCCTTTCCCCTTTGACCTTTTACCTTGTTTTTCACGGATCGAGGCTTCCTTTCGTGCTCTGAATGCCGGGCTGTCTCGGCTCGATCCGGGAAGCCAGGTCAAGGGCCCGGGCGGTGGCCTTGAAGATCGCCTCGATAGAATGATGCACGTTGGATCCGTAAAGCAGGCGGATATGCAGATCCAGCCCTGCGTTGTTGCTGAAAGCGCGGAAAAACTCCTCAAAAAGCTCCACGTCCATATCCCCCACCCGGGGGGAGGGGAAATCCGCACGAAACACCAGATGGGATCTTCCACTCCAGTCGGCAGCGACGGAGGCCAATGCATCGGTCATCGGAACGGTCGCCTCCCCGAACCTTCGGATGCCTTTTTTGTCTCCCAGGGCGCCCTTGAAAGCGGTGCCCAGGCAGATCCCGATGTCCTCGACCGTATGATGATAGTCGACCTCCGTATCCCCCTTTGCCTGGATCTTGAAGTCGAAGAAGCCATGCTTGGCGAGGAGCGTAAGCATATGGTCGATAAACGGGACCGGGGTCTGGATCTGCGAGTCCCCCTTGCCGTCCACACACAGCTCGAGGCTGATGTCGGTCTCCTGGGTCTTTCGGCTCACCAATTTCGTGCGTTTCATTTGTTTCTTCCCTCTATTTCTTCAGGCGGACGTCCAGGGCCTCCGCATGGGCATGCAGGCCCTCCATGCGAGCCAGATGGGCCGCCTTCGGGCCCAGCCGTTGCAGGCCCTGGGTCGAGATTCTAAGGATACTGGATCTCTTGATGAAATCATATACACCCAAAGGCGAGAAAAAACGAGCCGTCCCTGATGTCGGCAGCACGTGGTTCGGCCCTGCCACGTAGTCCCCCAGGCTCTCTGCGCTGTGCGATCCGAGGAAGATGGCCCCTGCGTGGCGCACCCTGCCCAGGAGCGCTTCGGCATCCCCGACGGCAAGCTCCAGGTGTTCCGGAGCGATTCGATTGGCGATTTCGCAGGCCTCGTCCAGGTCGCGCACGAGAAAGGCCTTTCCGTTGCGCTCGATCGCCTGTGAAGCAATGCGTTCCCAGGGCCCCTGCGGGAGCTGTTCGTCGAGCGCCTGCAGGATATCCCGGAGGAAAGGCTCCGAGGTGCTGACCAGGAGCGGCAGAGCCTGTTCGTCATGTTCGGCCTGCGCGAGCAGGTCAGCCGCGAGATGGCGCGGGTCGCCGTGTCCGTCGGTGATGATGAGCACCTCACTCGGCCCGGCGATCATGTCGATATCCACCTTGCCGAAGACGAGGCGCTTTGCCGTGGTGACGAAGAGGTTGCCCGGCCCGACGATCTTGTCCACCTGGGGGACCGTCTCCGTGCCGTAGGCCAAAGCGGCAACGGCCTGCGCCCCCCCGATCTGGAAGATCCGGTCCACGTCGGCAAGGCAGAGCGCCGCCAGGACGGCCGGATTCTCGCGAAGGAGCCCGGGGGGTGTGACGGCGAGGATTTCCCTGACGCCGGCCACCTTGGCGGGCAACACATTCATCAGCACCGACGAAGGGTAGGCTGCCTTGCCGCCGGGCACGTACACCCCGACACGGTCCAGGGGCGTCACTTTCTGCCCCAGCAGGTTTCCGTGTTCGTCCGTGAATTCCCAGGAAGAAGGAAGCTGGCGGGCGTGAAAGGCTCGAATCCTTTCGGCCGCCAACTCCAGGGCGGATCTGGAGTCTCCATCGATCGCTTCCAGGGCCCCCACCGTTCGCTCACGAGGCAGTTCGATCTCTTCCCGGGCGAGGTCGACCCCGTCCCATTTTCGGGTGTATTCGAGCAAGGCTTCATCCCCGCGTTGGCGGACCTCGCGCAGGACTTCTCTTACCGAGGTCTCCACTTCTGCCACGATTTCCTCTTCGCAGCGCTGAGCCAGCCTGCGCAGGGCTGTCTCAAAAGCCTCTGTGCCGGAATGAAAGACCTGCATGTTTTTCCTCCACCCCCACTTTCTGGTTGACCTCTTGTTAGCAGGCCGTTGAGAGATGGCCGTTTGCTGCTTTGTACCCATCGTCCCAGGTGAAAGGTCAAAGGTAGAAGGTCAAAGGTTACAGGTCAAAGGTCAAAGGGAAAAGGGATCGATCAAGTATTGAAGACCAAGTAAAGGGAGCTTCCGCAGTCTTCATTCGATCGAAGGCATGTTTGCGCTTTACCTTTCGTTTGTACGAATGCCTTCTTCATAACTTCGACCTTCCCTTGACCCTTTGACCTTTGAC
>JAUWSZ010000629.1 GCA_030609865.1 bacterium
ACCGCTGCGTACGATACTGTGATCCAGCACGTGGACGGCTGGGTGACCGAGGTCCTGAACACAGCGGACATAGACTACGGAATAATGGGCAAGAACGAGATCTGCTGTGGCTCGACGGTGTTGCGCGTGGGAGATGAGGACAATTTCCGGAAGATCCGGGCAAAGAACCTGGAGTCCCTAAACAGCACATCCGCCAAGACGATCGTCACCGCCTGCGCGGGGTGCTTCAGCACCCTGACCCATGAGTACAAAGAGGACCTGAAGGCAGAGGTCAAGCACATCGTGGAGTTCGTGGACGAACTCATCCAGGAGGGCAAACTCACGTTCACGAAGAATCTCGACCTGGAGGTCACGTATCACGATCCCTGCCACGTGGGCCGGTACTGCAACATCTATGACGCGCCCCGGAACATCCTGAAGGCCCTCCCCGGCGTGACCTTCACGGAGATGCAACGGATTCGGGAGTGGAGCTGGTGCTGTGGCGCAGGAGGAGGATGCCGGACCGCCTTCCCCGAGGAGATTGCCGGGTTTGCGGCAGAGGCACGGCTCGAAGAGGCACACGAAACCGGGGCCAAGACCCTTGTGACCTGCTGTCCCTTCTGCGAGCAGAACCTGGGAGAGAACGCCAAGCGGACCCACGATCGTTTCGGCATGGAGGTGCGCGACATCATGGAGTTGGTCTACGAGGCGCTCTAGTCCGACCGGGGAAAGATCACTGGAATAGGAATCGTGCTCTTCGATTACGAAGCGTGGAGGCAGGAAAACCCCGGTAACTGGCACATTCGACCTGAGATGTCCGTGTACTTCGAATCATGGGCTGTTTGGATGCGACCGCTATGCCTAGTCCCTGGTTTCCAGCAAGTTTCTCATTACCTCAACGAACTCTGCGGCCTTGGAAATGATTTCTTCCGTCTCCTCGTCCGTGAACTCCACAAGTTCCTGGTAGTCACCGCGCTGGCGACTCTGAAAAACCAAGTTGTAGAAGCGGCCTTGGGTCAGATCCAGTTTTCCGGTCTTGACCAGGGAGCGGTGAAGGGCAGCCCGCACCCCAGAGTGTTTACTGAATTTCTGGCCTTCCGCGAAGAGTACGGCGCTCGCAATATAGAAACAGGCATAGTAGGCCCGGTTCACGGCGAAGGAACGTCTGCCGGCCTCCTGTTCTGAGCGTGCGGAATCCAGGGCCTCTGAGGCCTTGCCCATCCAGTAGCGTATGACTTCCGAGGTCAATTCTTCCCGGTTCATACCGTTATCCCGTCTCGGAGTACTTCTTCGTGGATCGGGAGCACTGAAAGACTGCCTTTGTACCACTCGGAAGTCGGTATGATGAAAGGGCTCAGGACCACGTCATTGGCCAACTCCACTTCATAGAGTTCCGCGACGAGGGCCTTCCGTTCCGGCCAGGAGATCGGTCGGGTAGTCAGAACCAGGAGATCGATATCGGACTCCGGGTCCGCTTCATTTCGGGTCTTGGATCCGAACAGGAGTACCTCTTCCACAGGGAAGTTCTTCCTGAGGATTCGGCTGGCAGCCCGAATGGCTTCCTTTTCCCGCTCGTCAAGATCGAGGTTGTCAAGACTCCTCACGGCATCTCCTTCCATTGGCAGGTCGGACGACATCATACACAGGATATCACATTTCGGGAAATGGGTCTGCACCCGTAGCCCGATAAAAGTGAGAAACTGTGGCCTTGAGGGGGGATTGAACATGCGGGGACAGTCGCCTGCTACTGAGCTTTACGTTCAAGAGAACTTGATATTTAGGATCTGAGTTGATATAAGCAATCCCGTTGGCAAGGTTCTGATAGAGGGACAACGTCGCTAAGAGGCAAGGAGACATAACATGGGCTTTTTCGACACACGTATTACGAAGCTGTTTGGTATCGAGTACCCGATTATCCAGGGGGGAATGGCGGCAGGACTTGTCAGCACCGCGGAATTGGCCGCGGCCGTCGGAAACGCCGGCGGCATTGGTTTCATGTGCGCCATTCAATGGCTTGAAGATGTGAAGCAGATGGAAGAGGAGATCAAGAAGGTCAAGGACCTGACGGACAAGCCCTACGGCATCAATGTCACGCTGTTTCCGATGATCGAGGCGTCGTGGTTTGAAGACGTTTTTGGTTTGATAAAAAAGTACGAGGTGCCGGCGATTGAAACCTCCGCCAGAAGCCCGCAGCCGTGGCTGGAGCAAATCAAGGGGCTTGGCATTCCCTGGATCCACAAGGTGGCCCGAATCAGGGACGGGGTGAAGGCGGCCAAGCTGGGGGCGGATGCATTGACGATTATCGGTTCCGAAGAGGGTGGGCATCCTGGGGCGGAACGGAATGCCACGAGTGTGGTGGGGCCCCTTTTGGTGGACAAGGTGGACATTCCCGTGGCCATTGGCGGCGGGTTCTGTGACGGGAGAGGGCTGGTGTCGGTTCTGGCCATGGGCGGCGAGGCTGTCTACATGGGAACACGGTTCTGTGCATCTGAGGAGTGCATTATTCATCCCAAAATCAAGCAAAGACTCGTGGAAATGGCTTACAACGAGACCGACTACATCCTGATGTCCATTGGTGACCCGGTCCGTTGTGTTCGCAATAGCCGGACCCAGAAGATCCTTGAAATCGAGGAAAAAGAAGGGGGTGAAGGCATCAGGAAATTCATGGCGGAAAGCAGCGAGGCCCTCGGGATTGGCGGATTGACGGCGATGAATACGGGCGACGTGGACGGAGGGATCCTTCCGCTGGGCATGGTCGGCGGGCGAATCAATGAAATCAAGCCGGTCAAACAGATCGTGGACGACATCGTAGCCGAAGCGGATGATGTCCTGAACAAACTGTCTGCCCGGAAGTACCTGAAAGCCTAAGGGTAAGGAGCCTCAAGTGATTGAAACAAAGCTGACTGAAATGCTCGGGATCAAGTATCCCATCGTGTGCGG
>JAUWSZ010000647.1 GCA_030609865.1 bacterium
CCTGCCTTGCATCTGGAACTTTTTGAACAGCCTCCAATAGCCACTTTTTCAACGGGCTGCAGCGGGCTATCCGGCACCCGGTGGGGGGAAGCTGATGTGTACGACATCGCCCTTCTTGCCCAGGTTCTCGTACACCTTTCCGTTGTAGAAGATCCTTACACCGCTTCCGTTTTCGATCTGCAGCTTCACCCTCTTCTTGGCCCGGCAGGAATGCCGATCTCCCGGCTCGAGCACTTCCTCGTATTGAGGCTCATTGTCCAGGATGATCTGAACCTTTGTCTCTTCGAGAGCCTGCAGGATCACCTCCACCGCACCTGCCTTCGGGAGAGCCCGTTGCTCCTCCCTTTCCCCTCCGTCGGGGCCCCCGATGCCCGTGACCCCTCCCTGATGGGAACCCTCGTTGGGCGGGGCCTCCTCGAGGAGACCCAGTTCCTTTTTCAGTTGCTCCTTCTTGATCTCCTTCAGGGAAGTACGGGGCATGCGAATCGTGCGAACGCGCTCCTCGGTCATTTCCATGCCCGGGTACAGGACGGTCCACAACAACCCAAGAAAGAGAAGGCTCGCCCCCAGGACCCAGATCGACCGTCTCCTCCCCCGCCTCATCTTCTCCACCGAAGGTTCCCGGAGAGGCCCTCCCCCCTCCTGGGTGGCCGTCCGGTAGCGCAGCACCACATCCTCCGGGTCGAGGCCGATGCACCGGGCGTATTGCCTCAGGAAACCGACCGTGAACGTCGGAGCCGGGAGGATGTGGACTTGCCCCTCCTCCAGGGCACGGAGGTAGGAAAGGCCTATGTTCGAGACCCTTTCGATCTCCTCGAGGGCGATGCCTTTGGCCTCGCGATTCTCCCTCAGGTATTTCCCCAGCTTCTCCACTTTTTCCCCCGGGAGGCTCCCCCCGACCGGCTCATCCGCCCCCAAGCCGATCAGAACCGAACGAGTCCGCGAAAGGCTCGAAATCTCCGTTCAATATCCTCACGTTTGATCTTTCGCAATCGATTGAGACTGAAGGCCTCAACGTTGAAGGAAGCCATGATACTGCCGTATATCAATGCCCTTCGGAGCCTGGTCTCGGTAAGCCCTTTCCGGCAACTCAGGTAACCCATGAAGCCCCCTGCAAAAGAATCCCCGGCTCCCGTGGGGTCCCTCACGGTCTCGACGGGGTAGGCGGGGGCCCAAAAGAGGCTCGCCTTGCGAAAGAGGAGCGCTCCATACTCTCCCCTCTTGATGACCACGGTCGAGGGGCCCAGGGACAGGAGATGCCGTGCCGCCTTCAGGAGGTTGCTCCCTCCGGCCAGTTGCCGGGCCTCTCCCTCGTTGACGAAAAGGATGTCCACCCGGGAAAGGGTCTTGCGCAGGGCCCGCGGCTTGGAAGAAATCCAGTAGTTCATCGTGTCACAGGCCACGAGGTACGGGTCCGGTATCTGATCGACAACATTCCTCTGCAGGTCCGGGTCGATGTTGGCCAGAAAGACGAAGGGGGTATCCTTGTACGGAGGCGGCAGTTCCGGCCTGAAGGTCTCGAACACATTCAGGTCCGTCCTCAGCGTCTTTGCCTCGTTCATGTCATCGCCGTAGAAACCCTTCCACCGGAAGGTCTTCCCCGTCGCCCGGGAGAGTCCCCTCAAATCCACGCCATGGGACTTCAAGAACGACACGTGCTTGGCAGGGAAATCCTCGCCCACGACCGCCACCAGCCTCACCTTCGTAAAACACCCTGCAGCGATCGAGAAGTAGGTTGCAGACCCTCCCAGTCCTTCCTTTATCTCCCCGAAGGGTGTCTTGACGGAATCCAGGGCAACGGATCCGACAACGAGTAGACTCAACTTGGCACCTCCTTGAGCTTATTGGTGTTTTGCAGTTAGGTATTAGGTATTAGGTATTAGCTCCCCGCCTTGGCCCCACCAGGACTATTACTCGTCCTCATCCTCGAATTCGGGCCTTTACCCGTGCCCGAGGGGGGATGGGCTACTGCCTAGTCAGCCGTTAGCTATTAGCTCCTATCGATTGCCCCCCGGCAGGATACCCGGGAGGGTGGTTGCGGGTGGGCTAATACCTAATACCAAGAAACTCACACATACTTCCCAATCAAAATATCCAGATCCTTCTTCACCGATGTCGGAATGCGTTCCGAATCCGTGATGATCGCGTTCTCCAGGGCGTGGGCACAATGGCAGTCCCTATTCCGGGGGACCCGCTTGACAGCGGCACGAAGTATCTCCTGCGCCCTCGAAACGTTGTCCCGCAGGACCGCCAGGACCGCATCAACGGAGATATCCTCTTCGGTCTCGTGCCAACAGTCGTAATCCGTGGCCAGGGCGAGCGTGGCGTAGCAAATCTCCGCCTCCCGGGCGAGTCTCGCCTCAGGAAGGTTGGTCATGCCGATCACGTCCACGCCCCACTGGCGGTAGACCCTTGATTCGGCACGGGTAGAGAACTGGGGTCCCTCGATCACCAGATAGGTTCCCCCCTTGTGGATCGTTGCCCCCGCCTCCACCCCGGCCTCCACCAAGCACTCGCTCAAGACCGAACAAACAGGATCCGCGAAAAGAACGTGGACCACGATCCCGTCCCCAAAGAAGCTGCCGGGTCTGCCCTTGGTACGATCGAAGAACTGATCCACCACCACGATGTCGCCGGGCCGGATTTCCTCCCGCATGCTTCCCACCGCACTCACTGAAACAATCCGGGAGACGCCCAGCTTCTTCATGGCGAAGATGTTCGCCCGGGCGTTCAGGTGAGAAGGCGCGATCCGGTGGCCTCGCCCGTGTCGGGGGAGAAAGACCATCGGCACGCCTTCCAGGGTACCCGTAATCAACGCATCCGACGGGCTGCCAAA
>JAUWSZ010000055.1 GCA_030609865.1 bacterium
GGACAGTACCGAACGGCAAGACTCTACTGAAACATAGCGATATTTCCAAGTCACGCCACTACGGTGAGGGCGCTTCGAGTCTGGTTGGTATTTTGAGGACCTGGCCGACGAAGATCTGATCCGGGTGGGTGAGGCCGTTCAGCGCAGCAACCTCCCTCCAACTCACGCCGAAGAGAAGGCCTATGTCGGAGAGAATGTCCCCGTGCTGGACCGTGTACGTCCTCACACCATCCCAGGTCAAGGGGGCCCTTTCGGCATCCCCGGGGGGGATCTTCAGTTTCTGACCGGGGGAAAGGACGGCCGGATCGTACATATTGTTGTGCGTCATCAGGGCCTGCCAGGGCACCCCGAACCTTCGCCCGATGCGGTAGAGCGTGTCGCCCTGCTGTACGATGTAGATCTGTTCTTCTCCGGGCAATTCGCTGTCAGGCTCTGCTACGGCGGCCGTCCCGGCAACGGATGTCTTCATCCGGGGGGCGTTCTCTTCGGACGCGGCCGGAATCTTGAGAACCTGGCCCACATAGAGGTCCGTCGGGTCGCGCAGGTCGTTGTGCTCCATCAGGGTCTGCCAGGTCACCCCGTACCTTCGTCCGATGCGGTAGAGCGTTTCATCTCTCTGTACGGTGTGGTTCACTTCTTCAGCCGGTTCTACCGCGTCGGGCTCTTCCGACGGGGCGGTCCCGCCGCCCCAGGGGATCAGGTCCTCATCGGTCACCTTCTCCTCGGAGGCCTCTCGGCCGGGGCGGACCTCTGCGGCCTTCTCCTCGTCGCCTTCCTTCCCGGCCGCTCGGGCCTCTCGGCCCGGTGGGGCTTCCCCGGGGGACGAGGAAACTTCCTCCCGGGCCACTGCCCTCGCCTCTTCTACCGCGCTCTTTGCCAGGCTCCTGACCACCCAACTCCCGTTGTGTTCGGCCACGAGCAGCGCTTCCAGTGCTCGAGGATCTTTCTTCTTCCGCAGAGCATCCACTGCAGCGGCCTGCACCAGGGAATCTTCGTCCGTTTCCAGGACCTCGATCAGGGGTTCGATCGTCCTCGGGTCCTCAATCCTTCCCAAGGCGGCCGCGGCCATCATCCTGACCCCGGGATTGTCGTTCCGGAGGGAAGCGATGAGCGGATCGACCGCAGGTGCACCTATGCTCGCCAGGGCCAGCATCGCGGCCTCTGCCACCGAGGCCGGTGGCCCCTCTCCTTCCGGGCTTCGAACAGCCAGGCGCGCACTGTCGTTGAGCGCTCTGATCAAGGCGGGAACCGCGGCAACGGCCTCCTCACCCATTCTGCCCAGCTCCTGGGCAGCATTCCTGCGCTCCACCGGATCGAATGAATGCAGTCTTTCGACCTGCTCCTTCACACGGGCAGGCGCATCGGAAAGCATACGCCCTTCCGGCATGGCTGACTGCGCGCAACAGCATCCCAGAGGGAAAAGACTCATCAGAGCCAGGAACCCGAGAATGAATCTCACCTTATTCATTGGAATACCCTAAACGTTTAAGGTTTCTCCTTCCGTCCTCGCGATCACTACGGCCCCACAAGAATCGCTCCACACGTTGACCGTAGTACGGCACATGTCCAGAATCCTGTCCACCGCAAGGATCAACCCCACCCCCTCCAGAGGCAGGCCAACGGCCTTGAGGATCACAACCATCATCACCAGGCCGGCCATGGGAATCCCCGCGGCGCCGATCGACACGAGGAGCGCCGTGACCACAACGATCAACTGCTGGCCAAGACTGAGGTCGATCCCGTAAGCCTGAGCGATAAACATGGCAGCCACACATTCGTACAGGGCCGTCCCGTCCATGTTGATCGTCGCACCGAGAGGAAGGACAAAGCTCGAGATCTTGTTCGATACCCCTGCATTTTCCTCCGCGGACTCCATCGTCAACGGAAGCGTGGCGGAAGACGAACTCGTGGAGAACGCGGTGAGGAGGGCCGCGGCCATCGCCCTGAGGTGCTTCACCGGACTCACCCCCCTTCCGACAACCAGCAGCAGGGCGGGGAGCGTTACGCAGGCATGGACGAGGAGTCCGGCCACCACGGTGAGCGCGTAGACGCCCAGGTCCAGAAAAACACCCACGCCGGAAGTCGCTACCATCTTCGCGACGAGGCCAAAAACCCCGATCGGGGCAAAAAGGATGATGAAATGGGTTAGTTTCATCATGATCTGGAACCCCGCCTCGAAAAGGCCTGTCATCTGGGCTCGGTACGGGTCCGGCACTCTCGTGATGAAATACCCGAAGAGGATGCAGAACACGATGATCTGAAGCATCTCCCCTTCCACCATGGCTCGGATGGGATTGGCTGGAACCATGCGCACAAGGACGCCCAGGATCGTCGCCCACGGCGAACCGCTGTAGTGCTCCTGCATGGTACGGGCCAGGTCCTCGGTCGGCGCCTTCAGGCCCAGATCGGCACCCACACCCGGTCCGATCAGGTTCACCAATGCCAGGCCTACCAGGATCGCGAAGAGGCTGGTCGTGATGTAGTAGCAAAATGTCTTCAGCCCCAGCCGACCGATGTTCTCCGCGCCACCGACGTTCGCCACGCCGCTGACAATCGAGGTGACGATCAGGGGCACGATGATCATGTTCAGGGCTTTGAGGAAGAGGGTGCCCAGGGGCTCGAACAGAAGGGCCTTCTCCCCCAGGGCGGCGCCAACGGCCACGGCCAGCAGGAGGGCGATCAGGATCTGCCAATGGAGCTTGATGCCCTTCATGGATGCGCCCCAATTCTTCTACACATGGGGTAGCACGCGCAGTGATGTTCAAGGCACTTCACCGACTTAACCTACTCATTTAACAACAATTCTTCGTTCTTTGCAAGGCGTCCGGCCTTGATACAAAGTTGAATACGTGACCAGACCTGTAAGAGGAAGCTCTCAGGGATGGGATCGCTCTTTGGTCAGGAGGGTTTGAACGGTTTGATTCGATGCCGCCTGGTTGCTTGCCGGGAGATCCTCGCATGCAGCATCGGCATCAGCCGCAGCCGCCGGCAAGGTGAAGCAGAAGGTGCTTCCTTTTCCTTGCTCGCTCTCGACCCAGATGTTCCCCCTGTAGTGGAGAATGATGTCCTTGCAGATGTGCAGCCCCAACCCTGTGCCCTGGGGCTTGTTCTTCATCGTGTCGGTCGAGACCTGCCGGAATTTGTCGAAGACAACATCAAAATCCTTCTCGTCGATCCCAATCCCCTGGTCGGACAGCCTCACCCTGATCCATGAGGAGGATTCTTCCGAACGTCTGCCTTCGAATGCCTCCGCCCGGATGCGGATCTCTCCTCCTTCGAGGGAGAACTTGATGGCGTTTGCCAGAAGGTTCGTGACCACTTGTTGCATCCTGTCACGGTCGGCAAGAACAGGGGGAAGGTCCGGAGGCAGATCCAGGACGAGCCGGAGAGACTTCTCCTCGAGGAGCTTTTGATGTGCCGGCAGGATGTCGAGAATGACCTGCTCGAATGCTACGAGCTCGTCGTTCCAGACCATCCCGCCCGCTTCGATCCTCGACAGATCCAGGACGTCGTTGATCAGGCGTGTCAACCGCTCGCTTTCCGAGTTGATGATCCCAAGGAACTCCTTCCGCGTGTCCAGGTCCTCTTGATCATACCTGAGCAGAATCTCGGAGAAGGACCTTATCGAGGTAAGGGGTGTCCGCAACTCGTGCGACACAGAGGAGAGAAAGGAATCCTTCATGCTGTCGAGCACCTTGAGTTCCTCGTTTGCCTTTTCAAGGTCTGCCGTCCTCTCCCGCAGATCTTCCTCCATCCGCTTGCGTTCGGTGAGATCCCTGGAGATGACCAGAATGCCGCTTACCTCTCCACCGGATCTGAGTAAACCGAGATTTACACTTGTCCAGTGTTTCGTGCCATCCTTACGAATGTTCTCCAGCTCGAATGTCTCGGCGTCCTTGCCGAGCACAAGATCTTCAAAGAACTTCGTTACACGAGACATCTCCTCCGGGTCTATGGTCAGGAGTTCATGGATGTACTTCCCTTCCAGTTCTTCAGGTCTGTACCCGGTGAGCGTCTCGGTAGCCGGGTTGCACGACCGGATTCTCCCATCCATGTCCACGACGACAATCGATTCGGGGGCCGCCTCCACGACGGTCCTGTATTTCTGCTCGCTCTCCCGTAACGCCTCCTCTGCCTCCTTGCGCTCCGTGATGTCCCGTATGATCCCCTGAATCCCATAGGGCCTTCCTCGCCGCCGAATCAGACATGCCTCGATCTCCACCCATGCAAAACGGCCATCCTTCCTTCTCAGCCGGTATGCGCTGGATTCCTTCGTGCGACCCCCTCGCTTGACCTCCTCCATGCGCTTCAGTGCCTCTGGCAGCTGGTCCTCTGTGAACATCGAAGACAACTCAATAGAGGGAATATCTTCCTTCGTGTAGCCCAGCAAGTCCAGGGCGGTCTCGTTCACATCCAGGAAATTGCCTTCGAGGTCGGTCACGAATACTCCGAAGATGCTCCGGTTGAACAGCGCGATGTACCTCTCCTGGGTGTCCCGGATCTTCTCTTCCTGCTCCTGGATGATCTCTCGGGAGCGCACGATTTCCTGCAGATCCCGGCAGGCGAGAACGAATCCGAGGGCCTTGCCTTTCCAGTCCCGGATGGCGGACACGTTGCAGGAAGTGGGCACCGGTTTTCCATCTCGGTCCAGCAGGGAAACGACGCCGGATTCTACGGCCCTCTGGGAGCGGCGGAGGGTCCGAACCAGGCCCCGCGCGACCTCCTCGTTCGGGGGATCCACGAAGCAGGAGAAATGCTGCTGGAGAAGGTCTCGCTTCGAGTACCCGAGAAGCTCCTCTGCCTTCGGGTTCACCATACGGATAAACCCATCAGCGTCCAGGACGATGATGGAATCGGCGATCGTGGCCAGGACATTCCTGGCAAGGGATTCCGGCGAAGGGTTGAGGAGCTGGTACCGATAGATCGACCAGAACATCAGGGTCACGAAGAATACGACCGCCAAGAAACCGATGGGGTAGATCGGAATGCCGAAACAGGGGACAAAGTCCGAGGCAGCCAGATAAGCGATGGAGAAGGCTGCAATCAGCGCCTTTGTCTGTTTCTTCTGGAACCCGGATTGTGCCGTGCGGAGCCTTCCGGTGAGGGTCTTGAAGATGACCGCCATCAGAAGACCGAAAAACCCGAGGAAGGCCACACTCAAGGGACCGTATCGAGGGTAAAAGCCCCAGGGATATTCCCACACGCCCGTTATGGTGGAGTTCCCCAGAACCCCTTCCAGGCCGAAGAGGAAGGCCACGGAATATGCCGCCAGGATTCGTGATTTATTCCGGGCCAGCTGTTGCGAAACCGAAGAGGTGAAGAGGAAAACCCCGGGACAGATGAAGACGACACCGAGATAGGAGAACCGGTACCACCTTTCCGCCAGGGCCGGATCCCGGCTGCAGAGCATGAAACCGATGCCCAATTGCCAAACCAGGGCATGGAGGCCCATGAAGACGAAGGCCTGGTTCGTTCTTGCTCGGGGATTCAGGGACAGGCCCCAGGAGGCCAGCAAGACGAGGTACAGCACAGTGAGAAAGCTGCACAGGGCAATCGGATTCAGATAGTACTGGGACAGATCCAACCGAACACCTCCCCTGACAGAGGGCCTTCATAACGAGAATTGGGTGTTCAGAAATAATTTTTCTTTTAGGATCGGTTCTTTTCGTTTTTTTCTTTAGAATCAATGAATTTGGCGGGCTAGGCGCTCAGGCGGCTGGCCGCGTCCTTGAACTGAAGCCGGTACAGGCGGGCGTACAGACCCTCTTCGGCCATCAGGGTCTCGTGGGTTCCGGACTCGGCGATTCGGCCCTTGTGCAGGACCCGGATGCGGTCCGCGATGGACACAGTGGAAAGGCGGTGGGCGATGATCAGGCTCGTCCGATTCTTGAGAACCTGTTCCAGGGCCTCCTGAATCAGCACCTCGGTCTGGGAATCGATGTTGCTGGTGGCCTCATCGAACAGGAAGATCTCCGGGTCCTTGGCCAGGACCCGGGCAAAGGCCAGGAGTTGCCTCTCGCCATGGCTGATGTTCGTGCCCCGTTCCTTGATCTCCGTCTGGTATCCCCGGGCGAGCTTCTCGACGACCCGATGGACCTGGGCCTGGCGGGACACCTCGTCGATGCGCTCCTGGGGCAGTTCCAGGTCCAGCCGGATGTTGTCCACGATGTTCCCGGAGAAGAGCACCACGTCCTGCAGGACCTGGCCGATTCGGCGGCGGAGGCCCCGCACATCATAGGCCCGGATGTCCACCCCGTCGATCAGGATGCGGCCATCCCAGACATCGTAGAAGCGGTTGAGCAGCTTGAGGATGGTGCTCTTGCCCGAGCCCGTGGCCCCGACGACCGCCAACGTTTCCCCCGGCTTCAGGCGGAATGATACGTTCTTCAGAACCGGCTCGTCAGGCTTGTAGCCGTAGGTGACGTCGCAGAACTCGATCTCGCCCCGCAGCTTTTGGGCCACGATCGGCTCCGGTGGGTCGTTGATGAAGCTCTCTTCCGACAGGAGCTGATCGATTCGATCCGCACTGGCAAAGGCGCTCTGGATGATCGAATACTTCATGCCGATATCCCGGATCGGTATGAAGAAGCGCTTGATGTACTCGACAAAGGCCACGACTGTGCCCAGGGTGATCGCGCCCTTCTCGATACTCATCGCACTCGCATAGATGAACACCGCTATCGCCACGGTGCTGATGAGTTCGATCACCGCGTAGAGGCTCGAATCGAACAAAATCGATCGGAGGTTGGCCTTCATGTAGTCCCGGTTCAGCGCCTCGAACTCCTCGTCGTTGCGCTTGGCGCGGTTGAAGAGCTTCACCGTTTCCACGCCGCTCAGGCTCTCGGCCAGGTAGGCGTTGATCCGGGCAATGCGCTTTCGGATCTCCAGGAAGACCCGGCGCAGCCGCACCCTGAAGAAGCCCGCCACGAGCAGGAGGGGCGGGGCCACGGCAAAGGTCCAGAGGGTCAGCTTGAAGGAGAGGAGGAACATGGCGATCAGGATCCCGACCAGCTTGAACAGGTCGGCGATCAGGCTGACCAGGCCGGCGGAAAAGAACTCGCTGATCCCCTCCAGGTCGTTCGTCATCCGCGTCATCAGCCGGCCCACCGGGTTTCGCTCGTAAAAGGCGACGTCGAGCCTCTGGAGGTGCCGGAACATGGTCACGCGCATGTCGTAGACCACCCGCTGCCCGGCCGTTTCCATCAGGTAGGTGAGCAGGTACTCCAGGAGAAACACGAAGACGAGGGTCGCGAGGAAGATCCCGGCCAGCTCGAGGAGTTCAATGAGCGTCTCCGAGGCGATCGGGAATCCGAGCCCCAGCTGGCGGTCGATCGGGCCGTCGATGGCGAGCTTGAACAGGTAGGGCTGGACCTGCTGGGCCACTGTCATGAACGGCAGGAGAAGCACGGCGCCCAGCATCAGACGCCAATGGGGACGTGCGAAGCGCACCACCATTCCGATCAGCCGGCGATCCGCAGGCCGGTGCTCCTCGATTGGCCTGTCAACCCCGTTCCCCCTCATCAGGCAACCTCCAGGTCGTCACGCAGCTTCTGGATCTCGGCCAGTCGAGCATAGAGCCCTCCCGACTCGAGGAGTTCTTCGTGGGTGCCCTGCTCGAGGATCGTGCCCTGATCCATCACATAGACGTGATCCGCCTCGCCGGCCGTTGCGATCCGGTGGGTGATCAGCAACACGGTCCTGCCGGCAAGCCGCTCACGCAGGTGGGAGAGGATCCGCTCCTCGGTCTTCAGGTCCACGGCGGAAAGGGAGTCGTCGAGGATCAGGACCGGCGTGTCGTACACGAGAAGCCTCGCGATGGCGGCCCGCTGTCTCTGGCCTCCGGAGAGCGTGATCCCGCGCTCACCGACCGGGGTATCGTAGCCTCTGGGGAATTCCTCCAGGTCCCTGGTGAGTTCCGCGTGTTCCGCAGCTTGCACGACCTTGTCGAACTCCACATCCGGCCTACCGAATCGTATGTTTTCTCCCAGGCTCAGCGAGAACAGGAAGGATTCCTGCGTTGCCAGCCCGACGTTGTTCCGAAGGTCGGCCAGGGGGATGGAGGTCATGTCCACGCCGCCGATGCTGAGCGTCCCGGGGGGAGGATTGTCCAGCCGGGCGATCAACCGCGCAAGGGTCGTCTTCCCGCAGCCGGTGGGGCCGACCAGGGCCGTGAACCGGCCCCCCTCGATACGCATGGTAACGTCGCGGAGCACTTCCGGGATCTCCCGCCCGTCCCCCTCATTCGCATCGGGGGGGTACCCCCAGGTAAGGCCCCGGATTTCGATTCCCTGCTTCCAGAAATCTCTGCTCCCCCAGGGCTCTCCCCTCACCTTGATCAGCCCCTCCGGGTCGGTCGGCTCGGCCAGAATCTCCTCGATGCGGCTCATGGCCCCCATTCCCCTCTGCCAGACGCTCAGAAGAAAACCGAAGGCCATGGTGGGCCAAACCATCATGCCGAGATAGACGTTGAAGGCCACGAGCTCGCCCTTGGTCAGCCGGCCGTGTACGATCTCCCAGCCACCGTAAGCCAGAAGAATGAGTTCGCTCAGGCCGATCACCGCGGCCATGATGTTGAAGAGGATGTTTCGTGTGAGCGCCAGCTTCACGCCCTTTGCCAGGTACCGCCGGCTCATCCGACGCATCTTCTCGGTCTCGTGCTCTTCCAGGGCATAGGACTTCACGACCTGGATGGCGCTGAAATTCTCCTGGCATGCCGCACTGATATCCCCCAGAGTGGCCTGCACCTGCTGGGTCAGGTCGAACATGCGTCTCGAGTACCCGCGCACGCTGAGAATGACGATCGGGTAGATGGCGAGAACGGCCGGGGTCAGGCGGAGATTGATCGTCGCCATGACCACGATCGCCATCACGAAGAGGATGGGGGTGTTCATCAGGTGGAGAAGGCCGAAACCGAACAACAGGCGGACCGAGCCCAGGTCGTTCGTCGCCCGGCTCACCAGGTCCCCCACCGGCCGGCGGGCAAAAACACGCGAATGCATACGCTGCATGTGCTCGAACAGGGCCTTGCGCAGCTCGTACTCGATCACCC
>JAUWSZ010000332.1 GCA_030609865.1 bacterium
CGTCAAGCAGGCTTTTCATAAACCTCCTCTATTTGGACGTGGAAGCCATAGCGGATTTTTCCGAATGCGAGGAAGCACGGGATATGGTTAAGAATCCGGAATTTCAGGCCAGGCTTGCCTCCCTCAGGGAAGGCGAGCTTGTGGACTATACTGAGGTGGCCGCAGCGAAACGCCCTGTCGTGGAAATACTTTACAGGCATTTCCGCACCCACCATCTGGAGCACGGTGACGAAAGATGCAGGGCCTTTCGGTCCTTTCAAGACCAGGGAGGCGAGGAGCTATACAACTATGGACTTTTTGAGGCCCTTCAAGAATACTTTCACCAAGAGGCCCCCGGGGCCCGTGGCTGGCCGGCCTGGCCAGAGACCTATCGTAATCCGAAGTCCCAGGCGGTGGCCGAATTTGCATCGACACACCAGGAATGGGTTGAATTTTTCCAATACCTTCAACGGCAAGCGGATCTGCAACTTGGTGCGGTCGGACGGCAGTCCATGGAACTGGGTCTCAAGGTAGGGCTCTATGAAGATCTGGCCGTCAGTGTTGACTCGGCAGGGGCGGAGACCTGGGTCCATCAGGATCTATATGCCCTTGGCGTCCGTATCGGGGCCCCTCCCGACGACTTTAACCTCAACGGTCAGGACTGGGGGCTCCCTCCTTTGATCCCGGACAGGCTTGTAGAGGCGGCTTATGCCCCGTTCATCGCCACTCTTAGTGCCAACATGCGCTACGCAGGAGCCATAAGGATTGACCATGTGATGGGACTCATGAGGCTCTTCTGGGTACCGCCGGAAAGCAAGCCGTCTGAAGGGGCCTATGTTCGTTACCCCTTTGAGGACCTTCTGGGAATCCTGGCTCTGGAAAGCCAGAGAAACAGGTGCCTCGTGATCGGCGAGGACCTCGGCACGGTACCGGATGAGGTGCGCAATGCCCTGAAATCTATGGACGTACTGTCCTACCGGCTCTTTTACTTCGAAAGGGAAGCAGATGGGAGATTCAAGGTTCCTTATGACTACCCCGATCAGGCCCTGGTGGCCGTGAGCACCCACGATCTTCCTACCCTTTCCGGATACTGGCGGGGACGGGATCTAGCGGTAAGGACCGATCTGGGTCTTTTCCCGGAAGATTCTTTGCGGGAAGGTCAGATCGTGACCAGGGCGCAGGACCGGGCCCGTCTCCTTATCGCCCTTGAGCGCCAGGATATGCTCCCGAAGGGTATAGGGGTGGATCCGGCCTCGGCCCCGGAGATGACTGCTGAGTTGGTGAACGCGATTCATCTCTACCTGGCCCGTACCCCTTCCAAGATTTTGATGTTCCAGCTTGAGGATGTCTTTGGTCAGTTAGAACAGGTTAATCTCCCGGGGACGATGGAACAGTATCCAAACTGGCGCAGAAAGCTCCCGCTTGATCTCGAAGTCCTCATGGAAGATCCGCGCATTGAATCCCTTGCCAGGGTCCTGCGGCGGGAAAGAGGAGGAGCAAGGGCCTGGCCTTCTGTATCTCCAGAAAAAGGGCCCGGA
This sequence comes from bacterium, assembly GCA_030609865.1. Next base: position 1,518 of record JAUWSZ010000332.1, read on the forward strand.
ATTGCAGGTGCCAGGATTCCTCTTGCGACCTCCCGCCTTCAGTTCAACAGGGATTTCACCTTTGCCCAGGCGGCGGATCTCGTTCCGTATCTCAGACAACTGGGTATAAGCCATTGCTACTCCTCGCCTTATCTGAAGGCCCGTCCTGGGAGTCCTCATGGTTATGACATCACAGACCACAGCAAACTGAACCCCGAGATCGGGGCCTGGGAAGACTTCGTCCATTTCGTTGAGACACTCCACCATCACGGAATGGGCCAGATCCTGGACCTGGTGCCAAATCACATGGGTATCGGCTGCGACAACGACTGGTGGATTGATGTCCTGGAAAACGGACAGGCTTCTCCCTATGCGGCCTTTTTCGATATCGACTGGTGGCCGGTCAAGGAGGAGTTGCGGGGCAAGGTCCTTTTACCGATACTGGAAGACCACTACGGCGCAGTCCTGGAAACCGGCCTTCTTAGGCTGACCTTTGATGACAAGAAAGGCGGGTTCGGAATCTCCTATTACGATCACCTTTTCCCCGTAGACCCAGCGACATATGCAGTTATACTGGGTCATGGACCCGAGAGGCTGGAGGCCCGTCTCGGGGCTGAAGTCCACTGTTTTCTCGAGTTTCAGAGCCTGATTACCGCCTTTGAAAACCTACCAACCAACCCAGAGAGGGAAAAGGAGAGGCTGGAGGCCCGCCTTCGTGACAAGGAAGTCCATAAGCGACACCTGGCGAGGCTCTGCACGGAATACCCGGAGATCGACAGCTTTATTCGTGAAAATGTAGTCCTCTTTAACGGCACCGAAGGGGATGCCGCCAGTTTCTATCTTCTGCACCGCCTGCTCGAAGCCCAGGCCTACCGACTCGCTTATTGGCGTGTGGCCTCGGATGAGATCAACTACCGCCGTTTCTTCGACATCAATGATCTTGCCGGACTCAAGACAGAAAACCCCAGGGCCTTCGAAGCAACCCACAGCTTTGTGCTGGATCTGATAAGCCAGGGGAAAGTTGACGGACTGCGCATAGATCATCCGGACGGCCTCTATGATCCTGCTGAATACTACCGGAGGCTCAATGACGAAATACGTGGGCAAATTTTGGGAGAGACTAAGGGAGAAAACAGCCCGGTCTCCAGCAAGAGTGCGAGGGCTCCGGGACCCATATACGTGGTGGCGGAAAAGATCCTTGCCGGCTACGAAAGGCTTCGCGAAGACTGGCAGGTCCACGGAACAACGGGATACGATTTTGCCAACCTGGTAGGCGGTCTCTTTGTGAACACTCAAAAGGAACAGGAGATGGACAGGATCTACACGGAGTTCGTGGGCAACAGGCTCGATTTCGAGGAACTGCTCTACCCGTGCAAGAAGCTCATCATGCGCGTGGCCCTTGCCAGTGAACTCAACGTTCTTGCCAGTGAACTCAATCGCATCTCCGAATCAGACCGGCACACCAGGGACTTTACCTTGAACGGCTTGAGGGACGCTCTTTCGGAAGTGGTCGCCTGTTTTCCGGTGTACCGTACTTACGTCACCAGAGAACGGATTACCTCGGAAGACCGGCGTTACGTGGATTGGGCTATAGCTCAGGCCCGAAAAAGGAGCCGTGCGGCCGACACGAATATCTATGATTTCATCAGAGAGGTGCTCCTGCTGGACATAACGAAGGGAAAGAGCCAAGGGTACGGGAAGGCCGTGGTGGATTTTGCCATGAAGTTTCAACAATATACCGGGCCTGTAATGGCCAAGGGCCTGGAGGACACGGCCTTTTACACATACAATCGTCTGATATCACTCAATGAAGTGGGCGGGGGACCTCGCCGGTTCGGAGCTTCGGTCTCCGCCTTTCACCACCTGAATCAGGAAAGGGCAGCAAGCTGGCCCCATTCCATGCTGAATACCTCCACACATGACAGCAAGCGGAGCGAAGACGTCCGGGCGAGGATAAGCGTACTATCCGAGATTCCCGGCAAGTGGGGGGAAGTTGTTGCCCGATGGAGCCTGCTCAACCGCTCGAGTAAGCGAAACCTCGACCGGGAAACAGCCCTGTCCGAGAATGACGAGTACGCACTGTACCAGACCCTGATCGGAGCATGGTCCCTCGGGCACCTTGATGACAAAGGGCTCGCCGTTTTCCGCAGGCGCATTGAACAATACATGATCAAGGCGGTAAGGGAGGCAAAGGTCCACAGTAGCTGGATCAATCCCAACCTGGATTATGAGGATGCACTTCTCCGGTTCGTTCAAGGGATTATCAGCAATGATGGGGATAACCAGTTTCTCAAGGAGTTCCTTCCGTTTCAGGAGCGAGTTGCCTGGTTCGGCATGTTCAACAGCCTATCACAGACCTTGCTGAAACTGACCGTTCCCGGAGTCCCGGACATCTATCAGGGTAATGAGGTGTGGTCCTTCAGTCTGGTGGATCCGGACAACAGAAGTCCGGTGGATTTCGGCCGCACACGGGAGATCCTCCGCGATCTTACAGCCTTTCTGTCCGTACCGGACGAAGTACTGGTTGGACGCGTGCGGGAACTTATGGAAGAAATGGAGGACGGAAGGATCAAGCTGTATCTCACCTGGAGGACCCTGTCTCTGCGCTGGGAGCATCCGGAGCTGTTTCAATACGGAACGTATCTGCCCTTGCCCGCTAATGGGACAAAGGCCGAACATGTATGCGCCTTTGCAAGAAGATTCAAAGATAGGATAGCTATCGTGGCAGTGCCAAGGCTTTGTGTGGAACTCTGCGGTTTCGACCCGGAAGTAAAGCCCCTAGGCTCCGGAGTGTGGGTTGACACGCGGGTCGACGCCCCTTCTGAGCATGTCGATGAAAAGGTTTATCGAAATATCTTCACAGGAGAATGCGTGGTTCCGGAAATGCACAATGGCAACCTCTCTTTTCCGGCGGCGAACCAGTAAATTCTATTCCAGTTCCTCCGAAAGCAGAACTGCCTCTGCCACACGTCGCATAGATTTGCGGGAATCCATGCTCCGTTTTTGAATCCAGCGAAAAGCCTCATTCCCGTCCATTTTGCGTCTGCGCATAAGGACCTCTTTAGCACGTTCCA
>JAUWSZ010000527.1 GCA_030609865.1 bacterium
CCGTCGCTCCCTCGCAATGTCCGCGAATTGCGTGACCGCATGTATTTGTGTGTTTACTTAAGGAGAATCGTTTGAGTAAGAACAGCATCTGTGTCATCGCAGCAGGCGAAAAGAACTCCTCGACCTCCCGAGAGGACCGGCCCGGGAGAATCGGCCTCGGAGTCGATGCGGGCGGCACGTACACGGATGCGGTCATCTATGATCTCGCGGCCGGCAAATTGCTCGACAAGAAGAAGGCGCCCACCACGAAGTGGGACTTCACCGTGGGCATCGGCGAGGCCCTGGCAGGCCTGAACCCGGGCTTGCTCGAGTCCGTGGAAATGGCCGCCCTGTCCACGACCCTGGCGACGAACGCGATCGTGGAGGGAAAGGGTCAGAAGGTCGGCCTGCTCTTCATGCCCCCCTACGGCCTGTTCAAGCCGGAGGACATCGCCTACGAGCCCAAGGCCCTTATCTCCGGCCGGCTCGAGATTACGGGGGAACAGATCCAGCCCGTGGACGGCGAGGAGGTGCGCCGCGTCGCCAGAGAGATGGTCGAGCGGTTCGAGGTGAGGGCCTTTGCCGTGTCCGGGTTCGCAGGGGCCATCAACCCGGAGCACGAACTGCTGGTCAAAGAGTTGCTGCGGGATGAGACCGGCCTTTTCGTGACCTGCGGACACGAGCTGTCCGACATCCTGGACTTTCGGACGCGGGCCCGCACCGCGGTGATGAACGGAAGGATCATTCCCCTCCTGGCCCAGTTGCTGGAGGACCTCGAGCAGGTCTTGCGAAGCCGGGGGATCCGGTCTCCCGTTGTGGTCGTGAAGGGTGACGGAACCCTGATGAGCAAGGAGACCGCCCTGGAGAGGCCGGTCGAGACGATCCTGTCCGGTCCGGCGGCCAGTGTGGCCGGGGCACGTCACCTGACCGGGAGGCAGGACGCCATCGTCGTAGACATGGGGGGCACGACCACGGACACCGCCATGCTCCGGGACGGGCAAGTTACTGTGTGCGAGAGCGGGTCCTACGTGGGCGGAAAGAAGACGCACGTCAAGGCCCTTCGGATCCGGACCGTCGGACTCGGCGGAGACAGCTTCATTGCCTGGAACAAGGGCGGGTTCGAGATCGGCCCGCAACGGGTCGCACCCATGGCATGGTTGGGGACGCACGGGCCCGGAGTCGATGAGGCACTGGATTTCCTGATGCGGCGTCTGGACGACTACAAGGGCTCCACGACCAAGTTGCAGATCCTGATCCAGCAGGGCCGCGAGGACGGCCTGCCACTGACCGCACGGGAAGCGGATATCGTGAGATTGCTCAAAGAGCGGCCCTTCTCCCTGCAGGAACTCGCCGAGCGGACCGGTCTGTCTCACTGGAGCTTCGTGCCGATTGCCCGCCTCGAGGAACACTTCATGGTGCAACGGTGCGGCCTCACGCCCACGGACCTGCTGAACGGCCGTGACGACATCGCGCTGTGGGACCCGAAGACCTCGAGGCGGATGTGCGAGATCTTCGCTGAGATCACGGGGATGAAGGCCGAAGAGATGATTCAGGCCCTTCTGGGTGAAATGGTGAAGAAGCTTGCCCTGGAGGTCGTCAAGAGACAACTGGATGCGGAGACGGATCCTGAACGACTGGAGGATTGCGAGGTCTGCCAGGTGCTCATCAAGAACATGCTGGGCAGCGGGAACCGGGACTACAGCGTGCAGATGAGGATGCACAAGCCGATCATCGGTATCGGGGCGCCGGTTCACCTGTTCCTTGCCGAGGCGGCATCGCTCCTCGGCGCCGAAGCCATCCTGCCCGAACATGCCGACGTGGCCAATGCGATCGGTGCCGTCACCAGCCGGGTGAAGGTCAGGCGGCAGGTCAAAATCCGGCCGAGCCAGGCCGGAGGCTTCGTGCTCGAAGGATTGCCCGGTGCGAAACGCTTCCTGGATTTCGATGAGGCGATGGTCCAGGCGGAGGAAGGGCTGACCCGGCTGGTTCGCGAACTCGCTCTCGCATCCGGGACGAGCGAGACCTCGGTGGAAATCGATGTGGACGACCACATCCACACAACGGCCAGTGGGAGCCAGATCTTCCTGCGTCGCACCCTCTCGGCCGAACTGACCGGAGAGCCGGATCACATTCCTACGGGTCAAAAAAGGCAAACTGGAGTGAAGAATATCATGAACGGGACATGTAAGGAGTGAGAAATGGCAGATCTGGTACAACTTTCAGAGGCCCTTCAGAAGATGGACATCACAGGGGTGAAGAAGCTTACCGAGGAGGCAATCGCTGCAGGTATCCATCCGCAGAAGATACTCTCCGACGGACTGATCGCAGGCATGGATGTGGCAGGCGGCAAGTTCAAGCGAAACGAGATATTCATCCCTGAGATGCTGGTCATTGCAAAGGCGATGAACGAGGCTCTGGCGATCCTCAAGCCGAAGCTGATCGAGGTGGGCGCAGAGCCGCTCGGCAAGGCGGTCATCGGAACGGTGAAGGGCGACGTGCACGACATCGGGAAGAACATGCTCGGCATGATGCTCGAAGGGGCCGGCCTCGAGGTTACCGACCTGGGTTACGATGTCCCGCCCGAGAAGTTCGTCGAGGCGATCAAGGACGTGAACCCCCAGATTCTGGGCATGTCCGCGCTTCTGTCGACCACAATGGTCGAGCTACCGGTCGTGATCGACGCCCTGAAAGAGGCCGGCATTCGAGACCAGGTAAAGGTGGTCGTGGGCGGCGCCCCGGTCACCCAGAAGTATGCGGACGACATCGGCGCGGACGGCTATGGGGACGATGCCGCCACCGGTGCGGAGGTGGCGAGGAAGTTCATCTGACAACCGTTTGTTTTCTAAGACAAAACGTTACGTCTGTCTCCCTGTTTGACACGAGGAAGGGCTGTCTTCTATAAGAGTCCCTAATGCGGCAGAGCCGCAAGTTCTCAGTTGGCGGTTCCCGGTTGTCGGTCCCAACCCCCTCCTGAGACATCTACGCAAGAAACGTGGATGTTCCAATGAAAAACTCTAACGGTCTGTACCCCTACAAGCCGGAAGGAGACAGCCGTGAAAAGACTTCTTGTCGTTCTTGTTGGTTCCCTTCTCTGTTGCATGAGCTGCGGCAGCGATGATGGAGAGCCGATCCCGGGAAGACCGCCCGGTTCTCCTCCCCAGATTGCCGATCTCGGATGTAATCCCTCCTCTGCGACCGTGGGCGAAGGATCCGGGGCCGTTACGGTGGCGTGTACAGTGAACTTTGAAGATGCAGACATGGACCTGGAGACGATCCTTGTGCGCTTCCGACGGGCTTGTGGGGGAGGCTCGTGGCAAGAGGTCCCCAAAAACGTGATCGACCAGACAGCGGGAAAAACACAGGGAGAGATCGATTTCGACTTCATTGCCGAGACCGACTGCCCGGCCGGCAATTATCCCTATGAAATCTCGGCAAG
>JAUWSZ010000715.1 GCA_030609865.1 bacterium
AAGGTATCGGCCCCTTCTTGCCGAGGATCTTGCAAGGATCCCCGATCCCGGCGCAGTTGACGTCCGCGTGGATCGCCCCGAAGGCGCCCATCGTCTTGTCGATGGCGGCTTGAACACTCGCCTCGTCGGTCACATCCGTCTTACAGAAGACGGCATCCTTCCCCAGTTCCGAGGCCAGCTGTTCTCCCCTCTCCTCGTTCAGGTCCAGGATAGAGATCTTTGCACCCCCCTCGGCCAGGGCACGGACCGTGGCTTCCCCCAATCCCGAGGCTCCGCCCGTAACAACCGCAACGATATCGCTCGTCTTCATCGCTCCTTCTCCTTTCTTCTGCAGGGTTCTTCTTGTTCGAGGCAAGAAGAATACTCTTAACATAGTTGGGGCCTTTGAGCCAGTGAGCTGGGGTGAAAAAAAGGGAAAAGGGTCCGCCTGTATGCCGCAAGCTTTGCTCGACAGGACATTGGACAACCGATACCCGGAAACGTATTCTTTCGAGATGGGGAGTTCGAAACAAGGGTTTGTGCCGCGTGAGCGGCTGAACGATACGGAGGAGAAGATGAAGAAGGTGCGACTGGGAAGAACCGGCCTGATGGTCTCGGAGGTGGGGTTTGGAGGGATTCCGATTGGCGCTCTTGGCATGGAGGAGGCGATCTCCGTGGTGCGCCATTGCTTCGAGCTGGGCATCACATTCTTCGATACGGCCAATATGTACGGGGACAGCGAGAAGAAGATCGGGACCGCCCTCGAGTCCGTTCGGGACCAGGTGGTTCTTGCCTCGAAGACGCTCAAACGGGATGCGGAGGGGGCGGCAAAGCACGTGGACTTCAGCCTCGCGAATCTGAAGACCCGGGTGGTTGATGTCTACCAGCTTCACCAGGTGGCCAACCGGGAGACGCTGGACCAGGTGCTGGCCCCAGGAGGGGCTTATGAGGCCCTGGAAAAAGCTCGGACCGACGGGAAGGTCCGGTTCATCGGCCTGAGCTCACACAACACGCAGATTGCGGTAGAGGCCTGCCGGACGGGGCGTTTCGACACCGTGCAGGTCCCGTTCAATTTCATCGAACAGGAGGCTTCAGAGGGGCTCTTCCAGGTTGCCGAGGAGCTGGACATGGGCGTCATCGGCATGAAGCCCCTGGCGGGGGGCGTCGTAGATCGGGCAGACCTTTGTTTCCGTTTCCTGCAGCAGTATCCGAACGTGGTTCCTATCCCGGGCATGAAGGCACGAGAGGAAGCAGACGAGATCGCCCGGTTCTATCAGACGCCCGAAGCGCTCACAGCGAAGCAGCTGGAGGAGATAGAGGAAATTCGTTCGGAGCTTGGGACGAGATTCTGCCGACGGTGCGAGTACTGCATGCCCTGCCAGCAGGAGATTCACATCCCGACGGCGCTCGGTTTCAGGTCGTTCGTGAAGAGGTTTCCCCCGGCGAGAACGATCGCCCTGGTCGATGCGAACATGAAGAAGGCGGAGGCCTGCATCGAGTGTGGAGAGTGCGTCGAGAAGTGTCCTTATGACCTTCCGATTCCGGATCTGATCAAGGAGAACCTGTCCCTCTTCCATGAATATGTGAAAAAACACACCTGCCCATGAGGAAATCGAAACAGATCTGGGGCTGGGCCCTGTACGATTGGGCCAATTCCGCCTTTGCCACCACCGTGATGGCGGGGTTCTTCCCGGTCTTTTTCAAGTCCTACTGGAGCGCCGGCACGGACGTGAACACGAGCACGGCCCAGTTGGCCCTCGGGAACTCTCTTGCGAGCCTTGCGGTCGCCCTGATGGCGCCGGTTCTGGGTGCCGTAGCGGACCGGGGGACGGCCAGGAAAAAATTCCTGTTGTCTTTTGCCTATCTTGGCGTGCTGGCCACCGCGGCACTCTGCGTGGTAGGGCAGGGCCATTGGGAGATGGCCATCCTTGTCTACGCAGTCGGGATCCTCGGCTTTTCCGGGGCCAACGTGTTCTACGATTCCCTTTTGCCCGAGGTGGCCGGTGAGGACGACATCGACTTTGTGTCCGGGCTCGGCTTTGCCATGGGGTACCTGGGCGGCGGCATCCTGTTCGCCCTGAACGTCGTCATGGTCTTGAAGCCTGAGCTGTTCGGGCTCACCCCCACGACGGCGGTCCGGCTCTCGTTCCTGACCGTGGCGATCTGGTGGGGCACGTTCACCCTGTTCACCCTGTTCTGGGTGAAGGAGACTCCCCACTCCCCCGATGCGACCCACACAGGCAACATGTTCTCTGCCGGGTTCCGCCAGTTCACCGAGACCTTCCGGAAGAGGCGTCACCTGAAGACGGTCTTCCTTTTTCTTCTGGCCTACTGGTTGTACATCGACGGCGTGGACACGATCATCCGTATGGCGGTCGACTATGGGCTATCCCTCGGGTTTGCGTCGAGCGACTTGATCCTGGCCCTGTTGATCACCCAGTTCGTGGGGTTTCCCTCGGCACTCCTCTTCGGCCGCCTGGGCGAGCGATGGAACGTCCGCAAGGCGATCTTCCTGGCCATCGGGGTCTACATGTTCATCACGGTCTGGGGCATCCTGATGACGAAGAAGTCGGAGTTCT
>JAUWSZ010000123.1 GCA_030609865.1 bacterium
CCACGCCGCGGCCTGCAGCGATGATGACCTCCGCCTCCCGGAGATTGACCGAACTGGCGGGTGGTTCCACATGGCCGAGAACCCTTGTCCGGGTTGGCGGCTCTTCTGTTTCGTAGATCCGAACGCCTCCCGGCCGGCTCGTTGTCGAGACGTATGGGGTCCCAGTGCCCGGCACGACGGTCACCACCACAGGCCTGTCCTTGACCGGGCGGATCTCCTGGAGGAGCTTCCCGTTCAAGATCCGGCGTTGGAAGACGAGCTCCGGCTCCCCTGCAAAACCGCACACCGCACTCAGGCTCGAAGCACCGAGATCCACGGCGAGTCCGGGTGCAAGGTCCCATCCCATGGTCGTGTGAGGGATGAAAAGAAAGCGTGGTGGATGGGGGACGGCGAGGCGGTTGATCAGATGCCGGTATGTCTCTCCGCTATAGAAAGAGGCAGCCTCAGCATCCACACCGATCGCTTCGAAGCCTGTCGTCTCGGCGATCTGCTCGGCTATCGGGCGGGCAGGGTGGCCGACCACGACGATGGAAATCTTCCCGCCTATCGCACTCGCTACCTTGTCGGCAAGGGCCAGCACCTCGTACGTGACCGGTTGCACCATCCCGTCCGAGTGTTCCGCCACGACCCAAATGTCGTCATTGAGCGCAGACATCACAACACATCCGTTTTCTCGTGGATGATCTGAACGAGCGCCTCCGCCTTTTCCTCGAGACTTCCGTCCAGGAAGACCCCTGTCTTCGATGGGGGAGGAAGAGAGACCCGAACCAGTTCCTGGCATTGCCGGGCCGAGGACATTCCAAGGGACTCGATCTCCTGCAGTTCCTGCTTGCGAGCGCGCAGCTTGTTGGAGAGACTCGGATAGCGGGGCCGATTGATCCCTGATTGCACGGTGAGGACCGAGGGGAGAGGCAACTCGACAACCTGCCGCCATCCGCCTTCCATCTCCTTTTCCACACGAACGAGCTGCTCGCCCTCCAGGATTCTCTCCGAGATCACTGTGGTCGCATACGGAAGATCGAGCAGGGCGGCCACCATCGGGCCGGTCTGGCAGCACTGCTCGTCCTCGGACATGACTCCGCAGAGGATCAGGTCGAAGTCCTTCTCCTTTGCGAACGACGCGATCCTCGAGGCCGTCTGGAGGGAATCCATGCCTTGCCCGCGCTCCGTGACGATATGCGCCCCGTGGTCCGCGCCGAGTTCCAGGGCCCGGCGCACAACCGCCTCGGCCCGGCTCGGCCCGACGGTCAGGGCGGTGATTTCGACCTGCCGGCGCTCTTCCTTGATCCGGACCGCCTCTTCCACGGCAACCTCATCGTACGAATTCATGCGGAACACGATACCGGCTTCGCGAAAGCCCTTGCCGTCGCCATCGAGCCGGAACGTGTTTTCCGTGTCCGGCACCTGTTTGACACACACGAGTATTCTCAACCTTTGGACCCCGTTTCGTTCGCTGCATTCTAGAACGACGATGATTGCGAGTCTACCACGGAAGAATAAAAAAATCGAGCGTTCGCTCGCTTTTTATTGACTTCCGCCCGCTCGGGGTGGTAAACTTGAAAGCTCAGCCCTGGAACAGACAACCACGTGGGAGCCCTTCGATGAGTACCCTCCTGATGGTGCGGCACGGACAGGCGAGTTTCGGTGAGGTGGACTATGACAAGCTCTCGGAGATGGGGGTTACCCAGTCTGCTCTGTTGGGGGACTACTGGTTGAAGCGGGGTCAGCGATTCGACGCCCTGTTCACTGGAGCACAGAAAAGGCAGATCGACACCCTGCTGGTGTTACGCGAGGTGTACCGCAAGGCCGGCTGGGATCTGCCCGAACCGGTCGTGAACGAGGCCTTCAACGAATACGACGCTTCCGGCATGCTGGCCAACTTCCTTCCCATTCTGCTCAAGGAGAAGCCCGACCTGGAGGAGACCGTGAGTCGGGCCGTGAACGTTGAGGGGGATTCGACCGTCCGGCGCAAGGCCTTCCAGGATATCCTGACGATCGTGATGAACCGGTGGATTGCCGGCGAGATCGACCCGAAGAGCACCGAGTCCTGGGAACGGTTCACACACCGCGTGATCCGGGGCGTGGAGGAGATCGTCGCGGCGTATCCAACCGGCAAGACCGTTGCCGTGTTTACGTCCGGAGGGCCGATTTCCGCCGTCATGCAGTACGCCCTGGAGACCTCGGACAGGATTGCGCTGGCCCTGGGCTGGGTCGTCAAAAACGCGAGCATCAACGAGTTCAAGTACAGAGGGGACCGATTTTCCATGACCGGTTTCAACATGACGCCACATTTCGATGAGGACACCTACGTGACGTATAGATGATAATAATCTTTGTCGCTCCCATCATGCTCGCGGCGGGTCTTGAGTGAGTATGGCGAGCAGCAGCAGTAGGACGGCCGGAAAAAAAGCAACGAAGATACCCTGAGAAGGTGAATATGCTTCCTTTCCAGGAGTTCAAGAAGCGGACGGCGCCCACCTTGGAGAACATCTGCCGCGACCTCATCCAGGAGAACAAGGGCAAGATCTCCGTGAAGAAGGAAAAGGTCGCGGTGAAGAACATGATGCGCATCCTCGAGGCCGTGTTTGCGCTCAACCGGGAGAAGGGCTTCCAGACCATGTCCCTGCGGGACCTGAGCCGGAAGTCAGGCCTCAGCATGGGGGCTCTGTATTCCTACTTCCCCGGGAAGGAAGAGCTTCGCTCGATGATCTTGCGCCAGGGGGTGGCCTATACGAGAGAGGTCATTCTCGAGCCGGTCGGGGCTTGCCCGAACCCGGTCGAAAGGCTCGAAGTGGCCATCGAGACGCACCTGTACCTGACCGAAGTCCTCAGGCCGTGGTTTTACTTTGCCTATATGGAAGCGTCTTCTCTGTCCAGGCGGGAAAAGCAAAGAGCCATGGAGGACGAACTCTCCACAGAACAGATCTTCCTCGATATCCTGAACGAAGGGGTTGCGAGCGGGGATTTTGATTGCCCGGACGTGGAACTCGTGGCCTCACTGATCAAGGCCGTGCTGCAGGACTGGTACCTGAAGCGCTGGAAATACAAGCGAAAAGGCATTACGGTAGAGCAGTATGCGCGGTTCGTCGTCGAGTTTGTCTCGAACCGGCTGACGCGTAAGCGCTGAGAGGCCCGATTCGACAAAGATAGGATCATGATGAAACGCTACGACCTTGTTGTTGCAGGAGCAGGGCCGGCCGGGTTGACGCTGGCGTGGAAGGCAGCCGAACACGGCGTTCGTGTTCTCGTCTTCGACAGGAAGAGGGACGCAGGCCACATCGCTTACACGACATCAGCGAGTTACATCGACTTGAAGCGATGGGGATTGCCGGACGAGATCGCCCATCCGATTTCAAGGATTCACCTCGCATCCCCCGGGGCCTCGATCGAGAGCTCGACCCGGGCCTGTGTTTTGCGCAGGAGGCAACTTCTCGCGGAACTCGAGAAGAGATGTCTCGGAAACGAGGTGGACATCCGGTACGGCACGTATGCCAGGGACATCGACGTCCGGGACGAGTCCATCCGATGCGTTCACCTCTCGGACACGTCTGCTGTCGAGGGTGTAGCATACGCTGATTGCTCAGGGTTGGGGAACGTTTTCAACAGGGCCCTGCCGGTGAACACGAGCCCGGCGACCCGAGCGCTCGGATACGAGTACATTGTCCCTCTCAAGAGTGAGCCCGATGGGATTGACCTATACCTGGGGGGGATACTCAATGGCGGTTATGGATGGCTCTTCCCGATCGATGATGAGCGCGCGATCGTCGGTGTAGGCACCCTTCTGCCTGAGGACTTTCCTCGGATACGGGAGTTGCTCGACCTGTTCCTGAAGGTCCCCAGGATTTCGGAACGGGCCGAAAACAAGCCGCTCGAATCACATGGGGGCGTGTTCCAGAGCGGCAGGCCTCTCAAACGGTTTCATCGTGGTAACCTCATCATCGTTGGAGATGTTGCCTTCCAGGGGAATCCGGCAGCCGGTGAGGGGATCAGGTATGTGATGGATTCGGCAGAGATGGCTTCCCGTGCGGTCGCGGCTGCGGCGAAATCCCGGGACATGAGCCTCCTTGGTGGGTATTCGAAGGATTGGGTGGACAAGTATTTCTCACTCTATAGCACCAACTTCAGGATTCAAAGGGCTCTTGTTTGGCTTACCCGGAGAACAAGGTTGTTGGATTTTGTGGTGAGGACGGGTGCGAAGGCCAGCGACGCTACGGTCGAGACGTTGATCAAGGGCGAGGCCTCGGGTGCTTTTCTGCTGAGGAAGATGACCAGGCTACTTCACAAACCATTCACCTAATGTGGCTTGCGCCGCAAGGCGAAAGGGTCAAGGCGAAAGGTGAAGACACCAGACAGAAAGGGGTGAAAAGCTGAGCATCTTCAAATCGATCGAAACACACGCGCTTCGTGAGCCTGCAAAAGACGCCATCGTTGCCGGTAGCGAGAGGATCTCGTACGGAGAGTTGCTCTCGCGGGTGAACCGGCTGGCCGGCGCCCTGCACGGGATGGGGTTGAAAAAGGGGGACCGGCTTGCCCTGTTGATGCACAACGGCCCTGAGTTCGTGGTTTCCTTCTACGCGGCCATGAAGCTCGGCCTGATCACGGTCAGCCTGAACGTGATGTACAAGCAGGAGGAGGCAAGCTACATCCTGGATCGTGCGCAGCCGGAGGCGTTGATCGTACACGAAGACTACCTCCCGGTTGTCGGTGGGATCGAGGACGTTGGACAGAGCCGCCTGCGGAAGATCGTGCTGTACAGAGAGGAAGTCGAGCAAGGAGAAGGCAACTCCTTCCAGGGCCTCCTGCGTCGTCCCCTGGAAGATCATCCGACCGTGGAGCCGGGGCCGGATGGGGAGGCGGTCATTGCCTATACCTCGGGCACCACCGGGTTCCCCAAGGGCGCGGTCCACACGCACGAGAACATCCTCGTCCACCTGGAGGGCATCCGGAACCACCTCGGCTTCGGTTCCACGGACGTCTTTCTGGCCGGGCTCCCCTTCTTTCAGCTCGTGGCCTTCCTGATCCACCCGGGGCTGGCCCTTCATGCGGGGGGGACCCTGGTGATTCTCGAAAAGTTCGAGCCGAAGGCCTTCCTGCAGACCGTCAAGGAGGAGGGGGTCAGCTTCTTCGCGGCCGTGCCCACGATCTATCACATGATTCACGCCGCCTCCGAGTCGATGGATGTGGACTTGAGCACGGTGCGATTCGGTATCTGCGCAGGGTCGCCCCTTTCGATGGAGTTGAGGCGGAAATTCGAAAGGAAGTTTCACTTTCGGATCATCCACTGTTATGGCATGACCGAGATCTCCCTGATCGCCTCGTGTGAAGATCCGGGGTCCGAACCCAAGGGCGTTTCGGTGGGGAACGTGATGCCTTACATCCGGTTACGGATTGCATCTGACGAAGGGGGTGAGGCGAGAGAGGGGGAGGTCGGGGAGATTCAGATCGGCGTGGAGAGGGCGCTCCTTTCGTACTGGAACGCGCCTGCCGAGACGGCTCAGGCACTCCATGAGGGATGGTTCGGGACCGGCGACATGGGCCGTCTCGACGAAGAGGACCACCTTCACATCGTGGACCGAAAGAAGGACATGATCATCCGTGGGGGGTTCAATGTGTTTCCCGCTGAAATCGAGCGGGTGCTCCTCGCCGATGAGCGGGTGGAAGAGGCCGCTGTCATCGGGATCCCTCACCCGCGGCTGGGAGAAGTCCCCAAGGCCTTTGTGGCCCTGAAGCAGGGGGCTCGGGTAGAAGAGCAGGAACTCGTCGCACTCACCCGGGCGAAGCTTGCGAACTTCAAGGCCCTGGAGGAAGTGCAATTCGTAGATCCGGGCTTCTTCCCGAGAAACGCGCTCGGAAAGATCGTGAAGACGGCCTTGCGCACACAGGGCTAATCCGGATTCAGCTGGTTGGCGTGTGTTTTCCCGTGGATGAGGATCCGGAGGGGACGGTCCCGTACGTTGAGGCAGTCCGCTTCGTCTCCCGCCTGGTAGTGAGACGGGAAATAGACTTCAATGAGCATGTTGTATCGACCCGCCTTCGGCTTCTTGCTCACCATTTCGGTCTGCACGACCCCAATGCTCCCTTCGTACCTCTCCGGAGGTTCCACCACCGAAATATCGTCCACATACCTCTGATGAAGCTCCACCACCTCGGAGTACTCCGGAGGGAACACTGCCCGGATCAGCATGGCCCCTCCGTGGCCGTATATGACTCTCCATTTGTCCTGTTCCGGGGAGAACTGCTTCTCCATTTCCGACATCCTGCCGTCGATGATCAGGGGCTCGGGGTTCTCGCTGTTCCGGAAGAGGGAGCCGATCGCGTTCGGCGACATATCCGCCCCGAACCAGACGTGGCTGGAGGAAATCACCTTGTCCACGCCCTTGGGTACGCTGATTTCTGCCGGCACGATCGTGAGGCTTTCGTAGAGATGGAGGTCCGTTATGCTCTTCATGCCGCGCAGGCCGAAGGGAAACTTGAAGAACTGCTCCAGTCTACGGATTACGCGAATCGGTCCTGTGATATAAGCGACTACATCCTGCCCGAGCATCTCTTCGTTCAGGGACAGCGGAACGAGGTTGAAGAAGAACCGGATCTGAATGCGGGTCTTCATCCTGTCCATGCGGTTCTCACCGTCCCCCCCGGCCGCGGGCAGGATGGCGCCCACATCGGAAAAACCCGTGTGAAGGCCCTCCTCCGTGATGATGAACTTGTAGTAAGAAGAGGCCGTGAAGACCTCCTCGGTCTCGTAGTTGTAGCGCACGTAATCCGGAAGGGGGCACAGAGGAGGCGGGTCGGCCTCGTGTGCGGCCAGGTATACCCACGCCCGGCCTGCGTCCACGGGGTCCTCGAGTTCGATCTCCGTGACGGAAGAGGCCCCCTGGAGCGGCGTATCCGGATGCGCTCGTTCCCCTGCATCGCCTGCCATGAAGAGCAGCATATCCCGGCCG
>JAUWSZ010000485.1 GCA_030609865.1 bacterium
AAAAAGGAGTGCTGATATCAGTGGATTTCGATATGAAGCCCTCTTCTTGGCCATGGTTTGATCCTCTCTTTGTTATGAAAAATGTTGACCTTATGGTAATAAATGAGAAGTTATGATGTCAACTAATAAATTTTGCCAAAGGCAACCATCGGGATTCAGGATGGTTCTGGACCGGGATTCTCAAGAGAAAACATTATGTTTTCTAGTGCATTACACAATGCATCCCCTGATCCTCGGAGAGGCCTCACTTTTTTCTTGACAAGGCGGAAAAGAAAGGAGTACTCTAAAAAAGTAAATAGCGCTGCTCTTAACTTTTTGCCGATCCTGTCGTCATGGCGAAGAAGAAACTGTTGAAAATGCAGGAGTTGTCGC
Source organism: bacterium (assembly GCA_030609865.1). The sequence goes on from JAUWSZ010000485.1 coordinate 373, forward strand.
AGGCCACCGGGGTGAGCGGGGGCACGATCCGGTACTATATCCAGAAAGGGATCCTCCCCAGGCCCCTGAAGACCCACAAGAACATGGCCTACTACGACGAAAGCTACATCGAGCGGATCCGGGCGATCAAGGAACTGCAGAAGAAGCGGTACCTCCCCCTGAATATCATCAAGATGATCATGGAATCCAGAGGTCTCGCCATCAACGGCGAAGAGAGGCAGATCCTCAAGGAAATGGAAAAGCCTCTGTTCGGGGACTCCCTGCTGGGCGGCAACACACAGCCGATGAGCCGCGAGGAGCTTTCCGCCCACTCGGGGCTCGAGCCGGAACACATTTTGAGCCTGGAATCGATGGGTATGATCGAGGCCGACACAGAAGGCCGGTTTGACCAGGAGTGTGTCCAGATTGTGGAGATCCTGACCGAGATTCGGGAGATCGGCCTGAACGAAGAACTCGACTTCCAGATGGAACACCTCCAAATCCATCTGGACCTCATGGAATTCCTTGCGCGCAAGGAGATCGAGATCTTCACGAAACGAATTGTCCGCAAGGGGATGAGCCCAACCCAGATCCACAGGCTCGCCCAGGATGCGATCAACGCCCTGAACAAGATTCTCCCGATCCTTCACCGGCGCATGGTACGGAGGATCACCCAGGAGTTGGGATGAAGAAAGAGGCGTCCGCCCGCCCTCCGGGCCAACTCACCGAACCGGCGTCTGCCCGGCAGGGTAAGGCGGCAGAGAAGGGGGAGTCCTCCCGGCGGGAATTCCTCCAGAAGGGCATCTCCGTCGTGGGTTGGGGCGCCTTTTTTCTCGGGATCGGTGCCGGGGGCTACCAGACGGTCCGGTTCTTCTTCCCCTCCGTGGTCTTTCACCCTCCCAGTGTTTTCCAGATCGGCCGGATCGAGGATTTCCTCTCCACCGAACCCCCGGACGCCTACGGTGTGATCTCTGTAGAGACCCGCTTCAAACAGGATCATCGCTTCTTCGTGGTGCGGGAGGCCGGCAGGATTTACGCCTTGTATGCCAGGTGCACGCACCTCGGCTGCACGGTGAACTGGTTTCCCGGGCTGCGCATTTTCAAGTGCCCTTGCCATGGGAGCGAGTTTCATGCGGACGGAAAGGAGTTCGCGGGCCCGGCTCCCCGCCCCCTGGACCGCCTGAAGATCAGCCTGGACAGCGAAGAGAACATCCTGGTGGATACCCGGGTCGTGTTCACGGCCCGGGAATTTGAACAGAAAAGGGCTTACATCGAATTAGCGTAGGGCTCCGTCCGATGCGAACTGAGATTGCGTTCGTCACTGAGAGATGCACAGGCTGCGGAGGCGCACCGGTCTGCCGGGTCTACTGCCCGCAAGGCGCACTCCAGCTCGTCGATGACAGAGACCATTTCCCGTTCAAGAGAATGCAGGTGGACCCGGCCCTCTGCACAGGCTGTGGCGCTTGTGTGGCCCGAGGCCCCAAAGGGTCCCGCATCTTCGGGTGTCCCTGGGACGCCATTCGCCTGACGGCCGCCTAAAGCCGGGTTTGCGGTGGGACCAGCAGAAAAGGAGGTTGTGAATGGATTCGATCAAGCTCGACCGTAGAGAGTTTCTCCAGATTTCTGGCGCCTCAGCTCTGATGCTGTCCATGCATTCCCTGGGCTTTCTGGGTGGCAAGGCCCACGCCACAGAGAAGGTGATCCGGGAATGGGACTACAGCAAATGGGAGGATCTCCACCGGAAAGAGTGGACCTGGGACAAGGTGACCTGGGGGACCCACCTGGTGGACTGCTATCCGGGCAACTGCTTGTGGCGGGTCTACACCAGGGACGGTGTAGTCTTTCGGGAGGAGCAGGCGGCCAAGTACCCGGTGGTGGACCCGACCGGGCCGGACTTCAACCCCCGGGGTTGCCAGAAGGGGGCCTTCTACAGCCACATGATGTACAACCCGGACCGGCTCAAGTTCCCGATGAAGCGGGTGGGCGAGCGGGGCAGTGGGAAGTGGAAGCGGTTGAGCTGGGACCAGTGCCTTTCCGAGATCGCCTCCGGGATCCTGGATGGCATGGAGGAGCAGGGCCCCGAGTCGTTCGTTTTAGAGATGGGTCCCGGTAACGGGGGATACATCAACATATTCGCCGCCATGGGGCGGCTGAGCCACCACATCGGGGCCACTGCCCTGGACCTGAACTCCACGATCGGGGACTTCAACCGCGGGATCTATGAGAGTGTGGGCAAGTTCATGTTCATGGACTCGGTGGACGGCTGGTTCTTCGGCAAGCTTCTGATCATCTGGCACATGAACCCGGTCTACACGCGGATTCCGTCGTACCACTTCATCGCCTCGTCCCGGTACAACGGGGCCGAGGTGGTGACGATCGCCCCGGACTACTCCCCAAGTGCGATGCATGCCGACGAGTGGGTGCCCGTGGAGCCGGGCGGGGACGCGGCCCTTGGGCTGGCGGTCTGCCAGGTGCTGATCGAAGAGGGCCGGATGGACCTCGCCTTCGTCAAGGAGCAGACCGACCTCCCGCTGCTCGTGCGCAAGGACACGGGCCGGTTCCTGCGGGTTTCGGAGATGGAGGACGGGGGTCGGGACGATCAGCTCTTCTTCTGGGACGAGGCGGCGGGAAAGGCGGTGAAGGCCCCCCTCGAGACCCTCCGGTTGCCCGTGGACCCGGCCCTGGAGGGAACCTTCACCGTGACCCTGCTCGGTGGCGAGCAGGTGGAGGTGCAGCCGTCCTTCCATTTGCTAAAGGAACAGCTCAACCGTGACTACACGCCCGAGAAGGCGTCCAAGCAGTGTATGACCCACCCGGACACGATCCGCCGCCTGGCAGACAAGTGCGCCAGGGCGGGGGGCCACATCCAGATCCTGGTGGGGTGGAACTCTCCCAAGTACTACCACGGGGATCTGATCGAGCGGGCCATGTGCCTGCTCCTCGCCCTGACCGGCAGCTACGGGAAGAAGGGAAGCGGCATCCGGGGCTGGAACGAGTCTCTCTTCGAAGGGGCCCTGTTCCAGACGAGCAAGCCCAGCCGGGGCTGGCTCGGCGCCACGATCCGGATGGCCCGGGGCAAGAGGCTCCTCAATCAGTTGAAGGCGGAAGACCCCACGCTCACCGACGAGATGCTCGCCGTGAAGCTGGAGCGCCTGAGGAACCGCACCGAATACAGCCACGTCCCGCCCGCCTTCCTGTACTACTTCCACTCCGGGTACAAGGATGCCTGGGACAAGAAAGAGTGG
>JAUWSZ010000180.1 GCA_030609865.1 bacterium
CCACCCCGGGGGCCCAGTAGTCCGCCAGAGGAATGAGTGTGGCCCGGTCGATGGCACAGATGCAGGCGAGTCGGTTCACGTCGTGCTTCTCTTGAACGTGACGGAGAGCGTTCCCCCTCGGGAAGCCTCCACGCATCCGCATCTCCATGTTTTCGTCCGTACCCAGCCCCGCGCCACCTGCACAACAGTAGGTCTGTTCGCGGATCGTATTCTCCGGCATTTCGTAGAAATGATTGCACACGCTCTTGAGAACATGACGCGGCTCCTCCAGAATCCCCATCGCCCGCGAGGGGTTGCAGGAATCATGGAAGGTCACGCGGAGCCTGTCGTTACGGCTCGGGTCGAGCTTCACCTTGTTGTGCTTCATCAAATCGGCCGTGAACTCAGCGATGTGAACCATCTTCGTGCTCTTCGCGTTCTCGAACTTCGTGCCCGTAATCGGAGAGACCGGCTCCTCGAGGAAGTCTGCAGGGCCATTCATGGTGTCCATGTACTGATTCACGACACGCCACATGTGTCCGCATTCGCCTCCGAGGATCCACTTCACGCCCAGGCGCTTCGCTTCCAAGTAGATTTTTGCGTTCAGCCTCTTGATCAGCTCATGAGAGTTGAAGAGCCCGAAGTTACCCCCCTCCGAAGCGTAAGCACTCCATGTGTAATTGAGGCCGAGTTCGTGAAAGAGCATCAAGTAGCCCATCAGCGTGAACGTCCCGGGGTCCGCAAAGTAGTCGCCCGAGGGCACGACAAAGAGGATGTCGGTCCCCTTCTTGTTGATCGGCAGGTCCACCTTGATCCCGGTGATGTCCTCGATCTCGTCCTGGAAGAATTCGAGCGAGTCCTTGAAGGTGTGGGGCTGAATCCCCAGGTGATTCCCCGTCCGGTAACAATTGGCGACCGGTTCCATGGCCCAGTTGATGCTGCAGCCGATGAGATTCAGGAGCTCTCGCGCCATCATCGTGATCTCCGCCGTGTCGATCCCATAGGGGCAGAAAACCGAACAGCGGCGGCATTCGGTGCACTGATAGAAATAGTAGAACCACTCCTTCAGAACCTCTTCCGTAAGCTCTCTGCCGCCCCCCAGTTTGCCCAGGATCTTCCCGACGGCGGTGAAATCGTTCCGGTAGACCGACCGAATCAGCTCTGCCCTGAGCACGGGCATATTCTTAGGGTCCCCGGAACCGATGAAGAAGTGGCACTTGTCCGCGCACGCACCGCACCGGACGCAGATGTCCATGAAGAGCTGAAAGGAGCGGTACTTGCTCAGCCGGTCCTTCATCCCGTCGAGGACGGTCTCCTTCCAATCCTCCGGCAGCTTCCAGTCCTTATCGTTTGGCTGCCACTCCCTCGGGTTCGGTAACCCAAGGTACTCGAGGTTCTTGGGGGCGGTGCTGTAGCAATACGTGCCCTACCGGAATGCCACAGAAGGATCCTTCCAATCCTTCTTGGGCGGATCGTAGTCGAACTCCAGTAGTTCCTCGGGCTTGATATCCAGTTCGTCTGTTGACATCTTCCTACCCCTTGTCCAGTGGAATGCCGGCCGCTACGATTTTATCCCTGTACTCCTCTTCCCATTCTTCGTAGGTATGCACCTCCACAGGATAGTTCCAGGGATTGACGTGCCTGCGCGCGCGGTTGTCGTTTGACATATTTCGGGTCGGGCTGAGGAAGACCCCGGCCATATGCATCAGCTTGCTGAAGGGAAAGTAGGCCACCAGCACGCTGACGAGGAACAGATGTATGTAAAAGAGCGAGCCGATCCCATCCGGAACGACAGGATGAAAACCGATCAGCCCCATGGTCAGCTCCTTGGCCTTCACGACATCCACCTTAAAGAAATAGCGCATCAGGATCCCGGAAATCGCTACGCCCAGCAGCAGGAAGAGAGGGAAATAGTCGGCGGGCAAAGAGATGTAGCGAACCTGCGGGTTTGTGAACCTTCGAAGAAGGAGATACCCCAGGGCCGCAACGAAAATGAGGCCTGTCATGTATACCACCGGCGCACCCACCTGGAAGAACCCGTCCAGGACTTGCACCAAGGGCACGAAGAACACGACCGGCTCGGTGAAGAACCGGAAGTGCCGCAACAGGATCACGAGAAGACAGTAGTGGAAAGCAATTGCGCCCAGCCAGAGAAGGAAGTTCGCGCTGTACACGATTCGTTTTCCCCCGGGCGATTTCTCAGCACTCGCCAGAGAAATGCTCGTGTTCCGGAAGAGCGAACGAAACAAGAGAACTTCCAGCGCCATTCTCAGGGCCGTCTGAAGGCCATTCGAGGGGCTTTCGAGAGGGCTGGACTTGATCCAGGGGAGCGATTTCTGCTGGCCGCACGTCGTCGTGATCCGGAAGGGAACCGGAACCGTGGCCCATTTCAACACCCGATACACAATCCCGATGAGGAACACCGAGACCACCGCGTACGGGACAATCACCCCGAACACAACGTTGAGACCTGCCGCCGACACGCCCAGGAAGACGATCAGCACGAGGCCGACGACCGCGAAGAGAGCATACAAGGCATTCATCTACCGACACCTCACTTAGGATGAATACGGATTTTCCAAGACTTCCTTAGTCCGAATCCCTTGAGAGGGCTTCCTCCTTTTCCATCTTTTTTCCGACGGCACGATTCGATCTTTCCAACATCCTGAAAGCAGCATCTCGCTGCCTTTTCATTTCGCCGGCCCTGAGTTCGTAGATTTCCTCTCTGCACCCCACGTACACATCGAAGGCACGAAGCGCCAACGCGTCTACACGAGACTCGAGGAGCAGCAGCTGGTCGTGGAGATGATTCTCCCGAATCTCCTTGCCCAGCACTTCCCGGATGACCGTTTTCAGGGAAAAAACAAAGGCGAGCGCTTGAGACGGAGAAAAATCCTGCACCGACCGGATCCGAATCACCTTGTCCAGGAAGTCGTTGAGCGCCTCAGGGCTCTCGTCGTCCTTCAGAATCTCGTCATAGACGCCTTCTATCCCCTGAAGAATCGTGTTTCTTACCGGATTGGCGAAAGGATCCTTTTCCTTCCTCAAAAATTTCGACGTATCCTCCGGATACGACTCGAGGATCAGCACGAACCATTTTTTGACGATGCTGGACCTCTTACGGGACAACAAATCTCGCAACATCACGGATCCGACGACTTCCTTTCTGCCACGTGAGCAAAGAATGAGCCGACCACCGGAAGAGCCGGTGGGTTGAGGCAGGCCCTTAGAAGGGGCCGTCTGGAAACGGAAGAGCCTTGTAAGTTCTCACCGGCGAAAGCCGGTGGATTTAGGCCGGAATTAGACGCACCCGGTGGGTTTGGGCAGACCCGCCACCTTGCATGCACCCTTTGCAGGGCCGGAAGGGAACATCTCATAGATGTACTTGAGCTTGAAGCCGCACTCCTTGCAAAGCTTCCGGACCATAGGGGCGATACCGAACTTCTGGTAGTAGTCACGAATGTAGTTCACCAGCTTCCAGTGATCGTCGCCCATCGCCTCGACACCTTCGGTCTTGGCCAGGTCAATGGCAACCTCTTCGGTCCACTCATCCGGTGTCTGAATGAATCCGTCCTCGTCCACTTCAACTTGTTTTCCGCCTAGCTCTTGCGTTGGCATTTCTTTCACCTCCTGCGCGATAAGGTTTTGCCTGTTTACGAAAAATATTCCTCGCCTCTATGAACCAGCAGCCCCCGTGGCTGCTCGTGTCAGGAAAGAATCCGCCCAGTGAGATTCCCCCAGGGCGTGGAGATGGGAGAACGTTGCATAGGCGTTCTTATAGCAAAGGCCTTCCCTGAACCCGTCAAACCCGTATCCCCGCTCCACCCGGCATGCAAACCGTACCGCATCCTCCTCCCAATCATGCATCCCGGCGTAATGGAATTCGTGCCCCTTCAAACGCGTCCCTTTCGGAAAAAGGGGATTCTCTTTTTCGACCTTGAGCAAGGTGTACCCATGCCCCTGGGGCTTCTCGTGAAACCGGTAGACAATCGGAAAAACATTGACGAGCGGGTAGAGGTTCCCCCGCCATTCCAGGCCCTTGCCAAGGTAGATGGCTCCACCGCATTCCGCGTACACCGGAAGCCCGCTCTCGACCGCTTCGTGGAGCGATCTCTTGAAGGATAGGTTTTCCGAAAGCTCCTTCGCCTGCGTCTCCGGAAACCCTCCCCCGATGTACAACGCATCGAGGTCCGGCAGAACCGGGTCTCGGGATGCTTCGACCTCGACGACTTCCGCGCCCCTGTCCCGCAGGGCCTCGATGTTCTCGGGATAGTAGAAATGAAAGGCCTTGTCCCTCACCACCCCAACCCGAATCCCTGAGAACCGAGGGGCACTTACCGAAGCGAGCTCCCGCGCTTCGTCCCCTTCGGAACCCCGTGTCGGCAATGCCGCACAATGTTTCTCCGCAACATCCCAAACGGAGTCGATGTTCACATGGGCCTGGATCAAGCGCTCGATCGTATCGAGTGTCTCCTCGACAGCTCCATGTTCCTGGGCGGGAAACAGGCCGAGATGCCGCTCGTGGAGCTGTATCTCCTTTTCCCGTGGGATGGCTCCAAGCACGGGGATGTCGCAGTATTTCTCGATGCTCTTCCGCACGATGTTCTCGTGGCGGGGCGTGCTGACCTGGTTCAGAATCACCCCTTGTATCGTCCCTTCCTCGTCCAGGACCTGGCAACCTTTGAGCAGGGCGGCCACAGTACGGGTCGACTTCGTGCAATCCACTACGAGAAAAACAGAGAGCCCCAGGAGCTTCGCCAGCACAGCCGAGCTGTGTTGACCCTCCACATCGACCCCATCGAACAGGCCGCGGTTTCCCTCAACCACGGCAATATCGGTTCCTCCCGTCCTTGCCTCGAAGGATCGAAGGACACCTTCTTCCCCCATCAGGTAGGTATCCAGGTTGTAGCAAGGAACCGATGCCGCAGAAGAGAGCCACGCCGCATCGATGTAGTCCGGGCCTTTCTTGAAAACCGAAAGGCGCTTTCCCTTCGATCGCCACGACGCAAGAAGGCCCAGGCTGACCAGGGTCTTGCCTGCTCCACCTCGGAACGCCCCGATTAGGATACGCGGAAGCTGACTCTGCATTCTTCGGAACCGGAGAATCTTAAAGTCGTTATCTATCGGGCTACCAACGGGAGGGAACTCAACTTCTCTTCCGTACCAGTCAGGTCTCGATCGTTTTGACGACCGTTCGTGCAGAGGAATCGCCGTCAGTCAGGCGGCTTCTCGTTACGAACGTTACTCAAAGCGGACCCAGCTAGAACACTGCCCTCGTTGACCATTCTACTATTGAATGATGATTCATTCATTTACAATCGTCCTTTTTAACACATCCTTTCGGCGCATGTCAACAACACGGGGAGAACGCCGGAACGCAAATGCACGGAATCCAGAGGCTTCTTTTGACTCTCATCAAACACTTTGCTAAGCTATGAATTTCACAGCAAAAAAAAGACCCTGCAGGTCTGCGGGGGTTAAAACAAAGGAGACCGAATCGATGAGTGAGAAGGAATATGTGTGTCCCCACTGCAGCCGGAAGATGCGGAAATGGCAGTCCCCGGACGACTCGAACTGGGGTGGGGAAATAAAATATGTTTGTTTCTACGACGAATGCCCATACTACATCCGTGGCTGGGCCTGGATGAACGATCAGTATGGAACTCGATCTTCCTACCGGCACAGCGTCAATCCGGATACCGGGGGTTCCGGCCCCCTCCCGGTCGCATCGGCTGATCATATGAAGCCAGGCATCGTGGACTAGGAGGCTGCCGAGAAACGGCCATCTGCTGCGTTGCACTCATCCTTCGTCACTCGGTGGACTTCAATGTCCAACCTCGTTCCTCAGGATTTCGTGCGCCTTGCATATGACCATTTCTCGATAGCCTCCTAGAGGACATGTTCTTCGAATCCCTTCCAGGACTTCGAAGAAGAAATGGGGACTGCCATCTACTGCGTTGCTTGGGCTTCTCGCAATTCCAGAACGGGATCTCCGAAGAGGGAGTAGGCGAGCCAAGTATAGGCGAACCGTAGCAAGGCCTCGTCGCTTTGTC
>JAUWSZ010000468.1 GCA_030609865.1 bacterium
CCGGGGACTGGTCGGCAGGGCTGCCAGCGACGAGGTCATAACGACGATGGAGTACTTCAACAGGCAACAGGGCAACGAGGGCAAACGGGTGGCCGGGGACGAGAACCTCTGGATGGCTGCACCCATCATCTTCGAGAAGCGACTCCTGGGCGTGATCGGCATCGGAAAGCCGAAACTGCTGGACGGCGCGAATCATCTGTTGCGGATCATCGCGGAGATCGCCGCCGTGGCCCTGTACAATCAGCTCTTTCTGACGGACGCAAAACAGAAGGCGGAGACGGATCCGCTGACAGGCTTGTACAATCGCCGGTATTTCCATCAAATCTCACGCAAATTCGTGGAAAAGGCGATCACGGATCAGACGCCCATTTCGGTCTTCCTGTTCGATATCGATCACTTCAAGCACTACAACGACTCGAACGGCCACGAAGAAGGCGACAAGCTGCTGATGGAGCTGAGTGAGTTGGTGCAAGAGTACACGCGAAAGACATCCGTAGTCGCTCGTTACGGGGGTGAGGAATTCATCGTCCTCCTGCCTGGAATCTCAGCCGCGGACGCGTTCAAGTATGCCGAAAGGCTCAGAGAAGCCATTGCCTCTCATCCGTTCCCTCATCGCGAGAGCCAGCCCTTCAAATTCCTGTCGATCAGCGGGGGGATCGCGACCTTTCCCGAGCACCAGCGATCCATCCAGGGGGTGATTCGCCTGGCGGACGAGGCGCTCTACAAGGCCAAGGACTCGGGGAGAAACCGCGTCACGGTCCACAACACCTCCCTGACTTCGGAAAAAGAACGGCCCGCCGCCTCTTTTCCCGAGGATTCCGAGGTCACCTTGTCCGACCCGTCTTTCCGGGTGATTCAGTAGAGGTATTGAGCCAGCAGCCGCGTGAGGTCGTCCAGCCGGCCGCTGAAGAAGAGGGTCCCTCCGACCACTCCGGCCGCCAGCAGAAGAAAGAAGAGGTCCAGCAGGGCCCGGCGGGCCCCTGCCCCTTCCCGGCCCGCGCTGTAAGGCGCAGGTTCAGCTTCCAGGACCGCCGTCTTTTCATACGCCTCCAAAAGGCCGACGATCTCCTCCACGACCCGATCCAGCCCCATCCCCGGGGGGGGCCTTCTGGACATCAGCATCCTCGCCAGCAAGTCCTGGATCTCCAGGGGGAGGGCAAAGAACCGGTCGTTCGGCACGAGGTCGTCCGTCTCCCACCCCGGCAGGGATCCGGTCAGCATCTGATAGAAGATGACAGCCGTTGCGAAGATGTCGGCCCGGACCGATTTCGGCTCGCTCGCCAGGGAATAGCCTGTTTCGGTGCCTCCGTATTCGTCGAACCCGAAATCGGCTATCTTCGCTCGCCCTGATTCGCTGAACAGGATGTTGCCGGGTTGCAGGCTCCCGTGGACCACCCCGTTCGCGTGGGCGAACGAAAGCCCCTCGCAGATCTCTCGGGCCACCTTCAGGGCCTCGCCGATCGGAAGGGGCTGAATGAGGCGGTCTTCGAGGCTCCCTCCGCTCAGGTACTCCATCACGATGATGAAGAACCGGTCGTTCTTCGAGGCGCCGAGGACGCCCGCGATGTTCCTGTGCTCGAGCGAGGTAAGGCGCCTGGCCTCTTCGATCCCGGCGCTCGTGTTCGGTTTCTTCTTGATGACCAGGAGGCTCTGATCTTCCTGGTTTTCGTACAGGTAGGCCGCTCCCTCCGTGCCTTCCTGCATGACGTCGAGAAGGGCGAACTTGTCCTCGATCCTGGAGATCCCCTGGCTGGCCCGCTCCTTCTGCGAGCTGTCGAGGTGTGCGCCCTGCAGCAACTTGAGGAGCGATGCCTTGATCTCATCCGCTGTGGCCGGGCGTCTCTCCGGATCAGGATCCAGGCAGCGAACGATGATTTCTTCCAGCGGTTGGGGGAACTTCGGGAGGATCTCGGAAGGAAGCCGGAATCGTCCGACCGGCTTGATCCCTGTGAAGAGTTCGTAGGTGAGAGCGCCCAGAGAGTAGAGATCGCTCCTGGCCGTCACGCCTTTTGCGTCATTCTGTTGCTCGGGAGACATATAGGGAAGGCTCCCGATGATCATGTTCGGATGGGTGCCCGTGGGGTCGCTGTCTCGGCCGTCAAAGAGCTGGGCGATCCCGAAATCAGCCACCCGCGCGTTCCCGTCGCCATCGATCAGCACGTTCGACGGCTTGGTGTCCCGGTGAACGACGCCGTTCCTGTGGGCGTACGAGAGGGCCTTGCAGACCTGAATCACGAGATCGAGTTTTCGGTTGAAATCCAGCCTCCCCGCCCGTATGGCTGCCTGGAGATCGATGCCGTCCACATACTCCATGACAAAGTAGGGCATTCCGTCTTGCGTCGTTCCCCGGTCGATGACATGAATGATGTGCGGATGATTCAGGCGTGCGATGATCAGGGACTCGCGGTTGAAACGCTCCATCAGGAAGGAGTGGTTCTCGACCTGTTTCGACAGCACCTTGATCGCAACCGGCCGATTGAGAGAGGCCTGCACCCCCTTGTAAACGACAGCCATTCCACCCTCGCCGATCTTCTTGATCAGCTTGTAGCCCGGAAACGACTCCCTGGGGGCACGGCTCTCGATCGAACTTTTGACTTCGGCTTGCACTTTTCCTAGACTCCCCGGAAAGAGGCCCTTGGTGTAATACATCGGGCTTTGCCCGGAGGAGCTTTATAGCCCGGCCGGGAGGCCCGAATCTCGATGGAGCCCCACGGGTAAACCCGTGGTCCCCTGCGAAGGCGGATAGAATTCTCTTGTGGGGTTCACGCTGGAGGAACGTTGGCCGTGTTCGTCGACTGCCCGAGGTGTCAAACGAAGTACATGCTCGAGAAAGAGGACGAGAAGCAGGAATTCCAGTGCAGGAAATGTGGCGAGCGATTCATGGTGATCGGCATCCAGGACGATGCGCCCACACAGGTCAGCCGGAAGGACAAGACCCTCCTGATCCCGGAAGGCAAGCGGATCTACGTGGAAATAGCCAAAGGCCCCGAGGCAGGAAAGGCCTATCAGATCCTCAAGCCGATCGTCACGATCGGGCGAGGCGGCCAGGCGGACATCCATCTCTCCGACGCGGCCATCTCGAGGAAGCATTGCGTCATCGAGATTGCACCCGAAAGGACGGTTCTCCGGGATCTTGGGAGCACGAACGGTACCTACGTATCCGGGCAACGGATCGATTTCGCCTATCTTCAGGACCGGACCGAGTTCGATCTGGGCAACACGCGAATACGCTACCTGGAGATCTCTAAATAGCCCCCCCGCAACCTGTCGCAAGAATACTGATTTGCAGGCCCTTCAAAAGCGTCCGAATGCGACGCTCTCGAAAGCCCCGAGGAATGAGGCTCCTCTCTCAAAACGAGAATTCTCCTCAATTTGATAGTCTCAAAAGCGGGGTAAAGGAAGAAAGCACTGCAATCCCCCAGACAACATTCCGACACTAACTATCTGTTTTTACAACAGAATCATCACTTCAGAAAACTCGAAGTTTGAGTCTCGAGGCATTGGCATCCCCGTTGCAATCTACCGGAACCAAGAACTTCGGAAGGAAACAACAGAGTCTGCACGGGGAGGAAGGGAAATGAAAAAGGACCTGACAGTGAGCAAAGCAAAGGCCGTTACGAGTTCAATGGATGTACGTCTGCCCATAAAGATCCTGGTTGCGCTCATCCTCTGGGCCATGATCTGGCCCCTGGGTGC
>JAUWSZ010000318.1 GCA_030609865.1 bacterium
CCCGTCCCATCCCCCCGAACAGGGAGGGAGGACGCATTTGCCGGAGAGAGGCGGAAAGAAACCGTTCGGCTTCATCCACATCGCGGATTCCCCGACCGTACAGGATTTGTGAAGCGAGGGGCGTCAGGCCAAGCCCTTCGGCAAGACGCCGGCAAACCGCATCGTCGGTAGACGGGGCCACCCATTCGTAGCCGGGAAGAGGCTGTTGCTCTTTTGATAGACTCACATCAGTACAGTCGCTGCAATCCAGACGATCATGCCGATGGCAATCGCCATTTTCGTGATCACGCCTGCAATTCTGCCGAGAAAATTTCCCCAGCCGCTTCGCACGGCCTTTTTCCATTCCGTGGGTCCGTAGGTCAGGAGCTCGATCAGGACGGCCCCCAGGAAGGCCCCTACGAGGGCCCCGAAAATCGCTCCAAAGCCGAAGAACAGCGGGGCACCCACAATGGCACCCACGAAACCTCCCAGGATGGAAAACACGATGCCCCGGTTGCTCGAACCGAAACGCCGGGCGCCTGCGATTCCGAACACATACTCCACGACTTCCCCGGCCACGGTGAGCAGCCCAAACAGGAGAAGCAAACCTCCCCCGATCTGAGAAAAATCCGTCACCCACGCATACACCAGGGTGGCGCCAAGAATCATCCAGGTTCCGGGGAGTCCGAAGATGAGACCGAAAACACCCACGAGCAGAAAGAAGAAAAAAACCAGGTGCCCAAGAATGCTGAGAATCATGCCTTGCACCAGGTTCGGTCAGTGTTTTGCCGTATTCCGGCCCGCCTTGGTCTTCCGCGCCGATCGGCCCCGGACCGTCTCCCAGTAAACGATCACCGGGCTCGCGATGTAGATCGACGAGTAGGTACCCACCGCGACGCCGATGATGAGCGCAAAGGCGAAATTGTGGATCACCGGCCCTCCGAGGACGAACAGGGCCGCCACCACGATCAGGGTCGTCATGGAGGTCAGCAAGGTACGACTCAATGTTTCGTTGATGCTCTCATTGATGACTCGCTCGATACTCTGCCGCCGTATTCGCCTCATGTTTTCCCGAATCCTGTCGAACACGACGATCGTATCGTTGATGGAATACCCGATGATCGTCAGGATCGCCGCAACGATCGGCAGGTCGAGTTCCTTGTTCAGGACCGAAAAGACACCGATCGTAATCAATGCGTCGTGTAAGAGGGCGAGAACGGCACCCACGGCGAACCGAAACTCGAACCGCCATGTGATGTAGATCAGGATGCCAACGATCGCATAGAACACAGCAAGCACGCCCTTCTTTCGAAGCTCCTCGCCCACCTTCGGCCCGACGAGTTCCGTCCTTCGCAGCTCGAGGCTTTGCGCGCCGAACCGGTTCTTCAGGGCCTCCTCGATGCCCTCCTGGAGGGCCTGCAGGTCGGTTTCCTTCTTTTCCACACGCACCAGGAATTCCCGATCCTCCCGACGCCCAAAATCCTGCACGACGACCTGACCCAGATCGAGTTCCTTCAAGGCAGCACGCAGATCGGAGGTCTCGACCTGCTCGTGGAACTTGAACTGAAGGAGAATCCCTCCCGCGAAATCAATCCCGTAGTTGGGCCCACCCCGGACCCACAGCGAAAGGAGAGAAACCAGGAGGAAAACCCCGGAGAAACCCAGGGCGACCCGACGGTATTTCAAGAAGTCAATGTTGATGCCAGGCTTGATGAACTCCATTAAGATCCCCTCTATCTTCTTCCCTCAGATCGAAATCGACTTCACGCGCCTGACCAGGATCAGGTAATCAAAGATCTCCCGCGTGAAAAACATCGCCAGCAAGACGCTCCAGAACACGCCGATGCTCAGGGTCACCGCGAACCCCTTGACCGGCCCGGTGCCAAACTGAAAGAGAACGAGGGCTGCGATCATGGTCGTGATGTTCGCGTCCAGGATGGTGAGAAGGGCCTTCTTGTAGCCGCTGTCCACGGCGGCGCGGGGCGTCTTCCCCACAAGCAGTTCCTCCCGTATCCGCTCGAAAATGATCACGTTGGCATCGACGGCCATGCCCACCGTCAACACGAGCCCTGCGATGCCGGGAAGGGTGAGCGTTGCCTTCAACGCTGCCAGCGTCGCCATGACCAGAAAGAGGTTGAGAACGAGCGAGACATCGGCCACGATGCCGGCGACCCGGTAGTAGATCCCCATGAAGACCAGCACGAGCAGCCCTCCCACGACGATGGACCGGAGTCCCTGTCGGATCGAATCCGAGCCCAGGGAGGGACCCACCGCCCGCTTCTCCGCAATTTCCACCGGGGCGGGCAACGAGCCGGCACGCAAGACAATGGCCAGGTCCCGGGCCTCTTCCGACGTAAAATTCCCCTCGATGACGGCCTGGCCCCCGTAATGGGCCTGTCGAATGACAGGAGCGGAATAGATGTTTCCGTCCAGGATGATGGCCAGCCGCTTGTTCACGTTCTCCGCAGCGATCTGGTCGAAAAGCTTCGTTCCCCGGGGGTTGAAGCGGATGCTTACGTGGGGCTGGTTGTAGGTGTGGTCGAACTGCACACGCGCGTCGGCGAGCGCGTCACCCGTCATCAACGTCCTCTTCTCGATCAACAGGGGAATTTCCTTGGTGCGGTTGGTCTCCGGATCGTAACTGCGCTGGTAGAGGATTTCGCTTCCCGGGGGCACCCTGCCGTCCTGCGCCGCTTCGAGGGTATGCTCCTCGTCGACGATCTTGAACTCCAGCACCGCGGTCTGCCCGATCAACTTGATCGCCCGCTTCGGATCCTTCACGCCCGGCAGCTGGATGAGGATTCGATTCTGGCTCTCTCGCTGGATCGTCGGTTCAGAGACCCCGTACTGGTCGATTCGATTTCGAATCGTCTCCAGGGCCTGATCCACCGCCCCCTCCTTGATGGCGCGGACCTCACTGTCCGTGATCCCGAGGAGGTAATCGATGCCACGCCTTCCCTCGTCTTCCGAGTAGAGTTTCAGATTCCCGAACTGATCGGACAGGATTTCGTCGAACCGATCACGATCGGACAGGCTGACGCCGCGGATTCTGAACCGACTCGTGCCTTCTTTCTCAATCCCGTCGTAGAAGACATCCTTCTTTCGCAGGATTTCTTTCATGTCAAGGACGAGTCGCTCAACCGTGCCCTCTACCGCCTTGTCCCCTTCCACCTCCAGGATCAGATGGATGCCCCCCTGCAGGTCAAGGCCGAGGCGCACCTGTTCTTTCGGCAAGAACCCCATCCACCACTCCGGAAGACCCTTTGTGAACGTAGGCATCAAGTAGATGAGGGCGACGGCGAACACAATCGCCGTTAAGCTGAATCTCCATGTCAGGCTCTTCGTCATCGTTCTGCTTGCCCCATTCCAAGAGAGAGTTGAAGAATCATACCCATTCTTTCACCCGGCCACGCCGGCCGCTCGCCTCACGTCCGTCTCAACCGCTCTTGTCTGCCGCAGGCTTTGGCTTCGTGCCGGAGATGTTGCCTCTCTGCACCTTGATCCGGACCTTGTCCGCCACTTCCAGGGTAACTACATTCTCCGTGATTCCGGTCACCTTTCCGAAGAGCCCGCCGCTGGTGACGACCTCATCCCCCTTCTTCAGACTGCTCAGAAACTCTCTGTGTTGTTTCGTACGCTTCTGCTGGGGTCGGATCAACAGGACATAGAACACGAGAAACATCAGCAATAGAGGCAACAAGGCCCCCATCATCCCACCTCCGGGCGCCGCCCCTGCCTGGCCGGCCCCTCCCGGCCCCATACCCATCGCGTAGACCCAATCCATTTTTCTTTTCCTCCTGGTTCAAGCCTGGATTTTTTCGGATAACTCTTCCGATTGGTTCGAGAACCCTCTCCCCCCCTGCGCCGTTTCTTTTCCCAGACCCTCCTCGGTTCCCTCCTCTCGAGAGGCGTTGAAACGCCTGAAGAAGGCCCGGGAGAACTCGGAGAAGGTATCGGTCTGTATCGCCTCCCGTATTCTTTCCATCAGCACCTGATAGAAATACAGGTTGTGGATGCTCGTCAGCCGGTACACCAGCAACTCCTTTGCCAAGAAAAGATGTCGCAGATAGGCTCGTGTGTAGTTGCGGCACGTGTAACAGTCACAGTCCGGGTCGATGGGACGCAGGTCGTCCGCATAGCGACTGTTCTTGATGCGGAGCCTGCCGGACTCTGTGAATAGGGTACCGTTTCTCCCGTTTCGCGTCGGCAACACGCAGTCGAACATGTCCATGCCTCTCGCCACAGCCGCCACCACGTCCTCCGGGGTCCCCATACCCATCAGATACCGGGGAGACGCCGCGGGAAGCAGTTCCGCCATCCACTCGAGCACCGACAGGCACTCGTTCTTTTCTTCCCCGACCCCGAGCCCACCGACGGCAAAGCCGGAAAACCCGATTTCCATCAGCCCCTCGGCGCAGGCCTTCCGCAAATCCGGATAGACCCCTCCCTGGACGATCCCGAACAGGGCGAGCCCGCCTTCCCCGCATGCATCCCGGCTGCGTTTCGCCCAGTGGAGGGTCCGTTCCATGCCTTCCCTGGCCTCCTCATACGTAGCAGGATACGGCGTACACTCGTCCAGCACCATGGCAATGTCCGAACCGAGCGCCTGCTGCACCTCAACGACCTTTTCCGGCGTGAACAAATGTTCGGATCCGTCCAGATGGGATTGAAACAGGACACCCTCTTCCGAAATCTTTCGCAACTCCCCCAGGCTGTAAACCTGGTAGCCTCCGCTGTCGG
>JAUWSZ010000560.1 GCA_030609865.1 bacterium
CATATCAGCCGGTTATCAGTGCTCGGATCGATCGAGCGAAGGCCGCCGGAGTGTCAAGATCTTGTCTCGTTTGGGAAGGGTTTTACACACGCGCCTCGGCCATTAATCTCATTACGGCGGCAGGTACGATCGCTCCTTATGAATGGATCATCAAGCGCCACAGGGTGACGAGTTTCCTGTTTGGCCTTCGGTTTATTTACGATGTCACTCTGAAAGATGAAATCGGAACAATGTACGTATAGTGACCAAAACATGGAAAGAGAACGATCTTCTACTTTCTGGTGAAGCCCTACAATCGCCAAGCACCTCTGAGCATTTCGGGGACAATTGGGCATAGCAAAATGCTGCCCCCACGGTGGCTGTCGTCCTTTCACATCCAGGTATGTGGATTGATCCCACTGTAATGGATCCACTACCGACTTCATTGGGCGATTGGCATGAGACGGAATCCTTGCGGCTCGTGGGTGGGCTCGACCTGCGATCGACCGTGCTGTAACAGAGGGTGAGTAGGTGGGGCGGAATCTACGTTTCATGTCCCCTTTTGGTCAGTGGCCCGGCACTCTGTCTGCGTTGCCGTCGGGGGCCGCAATCCTGCGGACCTTGATGCGGTGTGCCGTCTTCTGGGCCTTGGCAAGATCGTATTGCATCTGAAGCCCCAGCCAGACCTCTGGACGGCTGCCGAAAGCCTTGGACAGCCGAATGGACATCTCCGGGGAGATTCCCGCCTTCTCATTGACAAGGTTGTTGAGTGTCTGCCGCTTTACGCCAAGACGCGAGGCTGCTTCCGTAATCGTTAGACCGAGGGGCTCGATACACTCCTGCCGGAGGATCCTGCCGGGATGCGGTGGATTCTTCATAGTCATTGTCTCTTCCTTCTAGTGGTAATCGATCAGGTCAACATCGTAGGCATCGCCTTCTTGGAATCGGAAGATGATGCGCCAGTTCGCCCGCACGGTCACGCTCCAAAAGCCCTTGAGATCACCTTTCAAGGGGTGGAGATGAAAGCCGGGCAGGTTCATGTCTTCAGGCTGTGCGGCAAGGTTCAGGACGGCCAGGATATTCTCGACTTTCTCGAGGTGATCGGGGCGGATGCCCTTGGTCTGCCCTTTCTCGAATAGCCGTTTGAGGCCCTTATGCCTGAATCCCTGAATCATGAGATATTCTACCAATGACAAGTGGCCATTGTCAACGGTCTTCTATGTGGTCCGGCTGGCGATTGGTTAGCTTTCAGGGAGTCATCACCCGCTCATAGTTCATCTTCCGCCCCTGAAGAAGACGGATTGATGATCGCTATCAGAATTATCAGTACCAAATGGCTCTCAGAATGTGTAACAATTTCAGTTAGAGATATTATGCTCGAAGCAGCCTGCGTCTATTTTAAGATACCTCTTATATATACGAACTTTTCTGGCACCCCAAATCGTAGCGATGTCGTTTTGAAATATTGTTCCCACGAACCTTTCCCGGCGGTCGTCCCCTTTCATCGCGGGCACAATCTGAGCGGGCGGGTCCATTAGGTCTTTGACGAGTTGGAAAGAAGAAACGTCAGGAGGCAACCGTCCCGTCCGATGCCTCCTGCGCGTCTTCAGGACGACCGACCCCGAGTAGATGTTTGGCGTCTTCCACGATCAGGTACAGGCAGGGAACGAGCAGAAGGGCGATGAAGGTCACGAAGAGGATGCCGAAGCCGAGGGAGATGGCCATGGGGATCAGGAACTGGGCCTGCACGCTCGTCTCGAAGATCATCGGTCCGAGTCCGCAGAAGGTGGTGAGCGAGGTCAGCAGGATCGGTCGGAATCTTCGTGCGCCGGCAGCGGTAACGCTGTCGGTTGGAGAATTGCCTTTTGCCCGGTTTTCGTTCGTGGCATGTAAGAGGACGAGCGAATCGTTCACCACGACACCGGACAGGGCCACCATGCCCATCATGCTCATCAGGCTCAAATCGTACCCCATGATCAGGTGCCCGAGGGTGGCCCCCACCAGGCCGAAGGGGATCGCAAACATAACGACGATCGGCTGGACATAGCTCCTGAAAGCTACGGCGAGCATGGCGTAGATGACGATCAAGGCGAGGGTGAGACCCGTGCGGAGACTTTCCAGGCTCTCCCGCTGCCACCGCTGTTCGCCCTCCAGGGAGTAAGCCAGGCCTGGGTTGCGTGCCATCAACTCCGGCAGGAAACCCCGCTCCAGAACCTCCAGAACCTTCGTGGCATTCGCTGCCCCGGCAACCACATCCGCGGTAACGTTCAGGACGCGCCGGCCGTCGGCGCGGTTGATCTCGGTGTAAGCACGGCCTCGTGTCACGGTTGCCGCCTCTCGAAGCGGGATCTCGCCCCCGCCCGGGATGAGGATCAGCAACTCCTCCACGTTGTACTCGCTCTTCCGCTCCGCTTCCGGGAGCCGGACCATGACCTTCACCTCTTCGCGCCCCCGCTGCTGGCGCAAGGCCTCGGCCCCGTAGAAAGCGCTCCTCACCTGGCGGCCGAGCATGGATGCGGTGATGCCCAGGCTCCGGGCCTCCGGCCTGACCTTGAAGTCGAGCTGGGGTTTGCCCAGCGAGAACCCGTTGTCGATGTCCCGAACGCCCTGAAAGGATCGCAGGGTATCTGCCAGCTCGGTGGCTGCCTGTTCGAGAACTTGGACGTTCGTGTGAGTCAACTCAACATCGATGGACGGGCCGGAGCCGCCCATCAGGCTGTATGTGTAGGTCAACGATTCCGTCCCGGGTATTTCGCCCACCTCCTCACGCCACTCCCGGGAAAACTCGGCGGCCGTGAGGGCCCTTTCATCGCTCGGTACGAGGTAAACCTGGACGTTCGCCAGATGCCCGCCCCCACCCAGCCGTGCCCCGCTCGACCCGCCGCGGCGCGCGCTGGCGCTTCCGATGTGGGTGAAGATGCCCCGTGTGATCCCCTCCCCGTCGTGCCTCGCCAGGACCTCTTCGGCCGCTTCCACGACGCGTCCTTGCACGGCTCGCGTCTCTTCCACCGCCGAGCCGTAGGGCATGGTGATGTCCGCAGACACCCGTTCCGAGTCGATCTTCGGAAAGAAGGTGAAGTCGATGTGGCCTGCCTTGTCGAACCCGATCGTGAGCACGAGGATCGCCAGGCCGGCGGACACCGTCACGTACCGATTCCGCAGGCACGCTTTGAGCGCCGGTTTGTAGTAGCGCACAATGGCCTGCTCCAACATCCGGCTTACAGGGTTCTGAATTCGGTGGAGGAGGGCCCAGAATCCGCGGTCCGGGGTGCGACGTTGATGTCCCAGGTGG
>JAUWSZ010000457.1 GCA_030609865.1 bacterium
ATATTTCACGGAACGGGACAACGAGTTGTTCAAGTGGCCCCTCCCGGATTCCTGATCCTCTTGCCACGTATGAATGACTACCTTGGAACGATCGAGAATCCAGACAAACAAGATGGAGCCCGGCTACCGGGACGACCAAAATTCAGATAACACCAAAAGAGAACTCCTAATCACCGCCTGATCGCGAATCATATTTCGCCTGTATTATTTTCACCTCCCGATCGTCTTTCTCGAGTTAACCTAATTGGTGACTGATCGTGTGCCAACTTGTTGCGCTTGACTAAGATAGCGTCCGGTCCAGTACCTGCGTGTTCATGTAATCAGAGGAAATATGAGTCTCCGTCTCATTGCAGGTATGAATCGGTACATTGATCGTGCAGAAGCAGGAACGGGGAGATTAAGGAACGAAGCCAAAGAGAAACAGAAAAATTACAGGCATTGACGTGTATTGCATTCAGATGTAATATCATGGGATGAAGATTACTGCGAAGAGTTTGATCCTCGACCTGCTGACCGCTGCGGGCGGCCCGGTGCCTGTGCGAGTCCCCATGCGGGTGGCTACCCTTTTCGGAATTACCGAGAACAGCGTACGGGTTACCCTTGCGCGCATGCTGGCCCGCGGTGTCGTCGAGCGAGATGAGCGGGGTCAGTACCGAATTTCGGCAGAAGCCGCGGCTGTACAAAGCCACGTCGCGTCTTGGGCACACGTGGAAGACCGTATGGCTCCCTGGGACGGCGGTTGGGTCGGCGTCCACACGGCAGGCCTGCTCAAGAGCAACCGTGCAGCGCTATCCCGGCGACTTCGAGCGTTCGAGCTGCTTGGCCTCAAAGAGACGGACCCAGACCTCTGGCTGCGTCCAGACAATCTCAAAGGAGGAGTCGAGGCAATGCGTAACCGGCTCTGCGATCTCGGCTTGGACCCGAAGGCGCTGGTGTTCCTCCTCAGCGGGCTGGACGGGGAGACCGATGCGAGGGCCCGGGGGCTATGGAACGTCCAGGCCTTGCAGTCCGGTTACAGGAAGATGCGGGGCACGCTCCTGCGGAGCGCAAAGCGCCTGCCGAAACTCTCTATCGAGAAGTCCATTGTCGAGTCGTTCGTGCTCGGAGGTGAATGCCTTCGACAGATCGCCCTCGACCCTCTCTTGCCGGAGCCGATCCTTCCGGGCGACGAGCGGCGAAGGTTCATCAAAGAGATACGCCGCTACGACCGACTCGGGAGGGAATACTGGTGGCAGTTCGTGCGAGAACATGCGGAGGAGATTTTTTCTCCACCCATCCAATATCACGCACTTGACGTCATTGCTCCCTGGCGAACGAATGAACGGAGGAACACATGACAGACGCGACTAAGACGGGCTGGATCTCGTCGCCATCCGGTCCGAAACCCGTCTCTCTGGGGTCGCGGAGGCTGACCATGGACCCCCCGCCCCAGTACCCGATTGCGGTCATCAACATCACCCATCGCTTCAACCTGTCATGCAGGACCTGCTTCTTTTATCGTGACGGGAACCCCAAGCACCCCGCTGAGGAAATGGAGGTCGAAAATGCCGGAGCCATGTCGGGTAGATTTTTGCTTTGATTACGCAAGTCCTTGGACTTACATCGCTGATTGCCGGATCGAAGAAGCCCTGGCGGATCTGCCTGCCCAAATCCGATTGGTACCGGTTTACTCGTACCTTTTGTTGTATGGGAAATGATGTGGACTGTGATCTGTGTGGTTCGTGGGTCGTGTTCAACATTGCGGCCAGGATCGAAAGGACCTGGAGAAGATCTTAATGACCTATCCCTTGCCCTCGAGCGCTTTCGCCAGTCGATTGCCGAGCCGCTCGATCTTGCCGAGGTGGCTTTCCAGCTTGCGCCATTCCTCTACCGTCGGGACCTCCTGGCTCTCATTGTACACGACAAGGGGTCGGGTGTTCCGGTAGGAAGGAAGAAGCTCTCGAATCAGGGTTCCGGTCTCTTCGTAAAATCTGTACGCCGAAGGATCGGATACGCCAACGATCGCCAAGGCAAGCCTCGCATACTGACAGGCGATCGAACCGTGAATCCTCTCCATGGTCGGTATGGCCGAGGTCAACAGAAGCGAGACAATCATGAAATAGGGCAGTACCGGACCCAGGACTCCGCTCATGCTTGCACTTCCTCTCTGCAAGGGAACATACCAGCGGGCACATTCCGTGTCAATGAATTTCGGACGGCCGGTCAGAGCTTGAAGAACGGGGGAAAGGCCCCTACAATGGGTCCTCAAAACCCCTTTCGACTGTCCTCACAGGAGGAAGACCATGAGCCAAGAGAAAGACAGAATCGAGGCCCTGCGCAAGGACGTTTACCTGGCCCACGCCAACCGCGCCCTGATCTACACCGAGGTTTTGAGAGAGATGCGCAAGGAACTCGGAGAAGAACGGACGACCGAGATCTTCAAGCGTGCTCTGTACAACCACGGCGTAAACATGGCGGAAATGATGGGCTATCCGAAGGATATAGAGGGCTTCAAGGATTGGCTGCTCGGGTTCCTGCCCGACGGCGGGGCGTTGAACGAGCCCGAGGTCGTGCGCTCGAGCGAAGAGGAACTGGTCGTCAAGTTCCCCCGATGTCCGCTGAAGGAAGCGTGGCGCATGGCGGGGCTGAGCGACGCAGAGGTCGCGGACATGTGCGACCACGCCGACGCCTTTGACCACGGGTTCTTTGGGAGCGTTTTCGACTACACCATGGATCTCTGGTCAACGCAACCGGATGACGCCTGCGTTCTCACCTTTCGGCCGAAGAACAAGGCGGAGAAGTGAAACCGGCAGAGTGAGGGTCGGGGAGCGCTCCCTGGTCTTCTTCAGGAATCGATCTCTTTTGCCCGGGTGACCGAGACGAACATGAGATAGATCACGAGGAGGATGGCCGTAAACATCAGGCTGAACCCCACAAACCGCGGGTTGTTCCAGGGGTTCATCAGGGGAACGGCGAGGTCCTTGAGCACCTTTTCGGGATGGAGGAACAGATCCCAGCTGTTCCAGCGTTCGAAACGCCCCAGGTAGACACCTACGCCACTCAACCCCAGCGCGATCGCCACGAACACCCAGCTCACGAACCCATTCGCTCGCCTTCTGACCAGAAACTGCATCGTTCTCAACGAGGCGATCGCCAGGAAGCAGCCTGTCCAGGCGAAGGTTGCGATCAGGCCGATGTCATACCACAGCGGAATGGGCGGGCGCTTCTCCAGGTGGTAGAACTCGGTCACGATGTACGGAGCGTTCGGGAAGAAGACCAGCCACAGCGCGCCGGGAAACAACAGGATCCACCACCGATCCGGATACAGACGATACCACGCGGCTGCCCACAGGCTGCAGACGTATGGCACCCAGGCCAGGAAGAGATTCCACGGCAGATTATCGTAGTACCACCTTCCACTGTAGGCCACGCGAAAGACGAAGAAGCCGGCGGCGAGAAGGGTCGACAGCAGGAGCGGATACAGGAACTGGGTTTCGAGAAAGCGGTGAAGACCGGGTAGCTTCCGGAACATCGAGCACCTCGGGGCCGATCATCTGCGAGCCACGAATCTCTCTCTTTTTAGAGGCTCTATTGTATCATGGTTCGTGCCCGTTGTTCTTGCCATGGCTCAAATCCTCAGCTCTCGTGTGATATGCGAGCGGGACGATTGTATTCAGCCCTGTGACTGCTTGTCAAAAGATCGCACATGTACCGTGAAACAAGGGGCGGAGGGAACCCAGGATAGGACCGACCGGCTAGATCCTTCGGGTAGATATCGATATTGCCAAGTCATCGCACC
>JAUWSZ010000372.1 GCA_030609865.1 bacterium
ATTAGCCCTCCCCCCTCCCTTCCGTTCGAGGACGAGGACGAAGACGGTTGACAGTCCTGGTAGGGGTGAAGGCTGGGAGCTAATACCTAATACCTAATACCTAATACCCGGGGTGGGGTCGCTGGGTGGGGCTAGGGCAGGGGGTCCACATCCGGGGCTATGGTAATATACCGGACCCCTTTCTCCGTGTTCCGGATCTCTCGGATCAGGTTCTTCAGGTCCGCTTCCCGGTGCACGAAGTCGATATTGGAGGTGTTCACGACCAGCAATGGAGTGTCCTTGTAGTGGAAGAAGAACGTATTGTAGGCCTTGCTCACTCTTTTCAGGTACTCCTGGTCCATCTCCTTTTCATACCAGAGGGCCCGCTTGCGTATCCGCTTGAGAAGAACCTGGACGGGCGCCTGAAGGTAGATGACGAGATCCGGCTTCACCACACGCTGATCCAGAAGCTGGTAGATCCATTCATACAGGACGAGTTCATCCTCACTGAGGTTGAGATACGCGAAGATTCGGTCCTTGGCGAACAGGTAGTCGGAGATGATGTTCTGTCGGAAGAGCTCGGCTTGGAGGATTTCCTGCTGTTGCTGATAGCGGGTGAGGAGGAAGAAGATCTGTGTTTGGAAGGCGAACTTGTCCGTATCCCCATAGAACTTGCTGAGAAACGGGTTCTCTTCTGCACGCTCGAGCACCGTCTCCGCCTGAAAGACCTCTGCAAGAAGCTTGACAAAGGTGGTTTTGCCAACGCCGATCGGGCCTTCCACGACCATGTACCGGCTTTCTCCCATGCCTTCCTCTCCTGACCCTTTCTGCGCCTCATTCGAGAAAACAGCCGTTACGCCCCGCAAAGGAATCGAGGAGGCGTTTTCATTATGGGGAAAACCCGGTGGCTTGTCTACTGAAGAGGGTGCTCCTCCTGGATGCGCAGAGCGAGTTGTGCGTACTCCTCGGCGGAGAGGGTTTCAGGCCTTCGGTGCGGGTCGATACCGCAGTCCTCCAACATCTTCCGAAGCCTATCTCCGGCAATGCCCGTACGGAGAGAGGAGCGCAGGGCATTGAAGAGAGTCTTTCTTCGTTTGGAGAAGGCTGCCCTCACAACTTCACGGAATGCCCTCTCCGCTCCTTCCGGGCACAGGCCGGCCTCTCTCGGGATGAATCGAAGGACCGCTGAGTCGACCTTGGGGACAGGGGAAAAGCAGTTTCTCGAGACTTGTCGTTCGAGGCGAATGTCGAAATAGGCGCGGCAGAGAACGGAGAGTATGCCATACTGTTTCGTGCCGGGCGGTGCCGTCAGTCTCTGTGCCACCTCTTTCTGCAACATCAGAATCAGGAGCGAAAAGGCCTTTCTCTGCTCCAAGAAGGTGAAAAGCAAGGGGGCCGAGATACCATACGGAAGGTTGCCTACGACCTTCAAGCGGGTTCCCAGAACGGCGGATGCCTTCTCGTAGTGGAACCGGAGGGCATCTGCACAGAGCAGGTGAAAATGAGACGATTCCTTCATCGACGCGTGCAGGAAGGATACCAGGGCCGGGTCGATTTCGAGGGCGATCAGCCGCTTCACGCGCGGCAGGATGTCGCGGGTGAGCGTTCCCGTTCCCGGGCCGATCTCAACGATCGTGTCTTCAGCACCGAGTTCCGCCAGCTCCAGGATTTTCTCCTGGATGGCCCGTTCGATCAGGAACACCTGCCCGAGCGATTTCTTCGGCCTGTTCCCGTAGTCTCGAAGGGTTCCCTTCAGGGTCTTTTCCATACTCGGGCTTCCGGAAAGAGAGCGGGCTAGTGGCGTGACTTGGAAATATCGCTATGTTTCAGGAGAGTCTTGCCGTTCGGTACTGTCCGGGGCTCCCTCTCCGATTTGCTTGGGCTCCGTCTCTCCCGCCCCCTACAAAGTCGCCCGGCGCAAATCTCCGACGGAACCCCGGACAGCACCGACAACTCGATCTCTGCAAGGGAAACATAGCGATATTTCCAAGTCACTTCACTAGAGCATCAGGTTCGCCTCTGCGTTCAGGCTGAAAGGAGAGGATTCCCCGATGCGCAGGTGCCTGTATCCGACGGCTGCCACCATGGCGGCATTGTCCGTGCACAGTTGGGGTGATGGGAAATGCACGGCAAGCCCCTCCGCCTCGGCCAGCCCTCTGAGGCGGGTGCGAAGTCGGCGATTCGAGGCCACCCCCCCGGAGACAACGACTCGTCGAACCTCGGTGGATGAGACGGCCTGTGATAGCTTAATGATCAGGCTGTCGACCGCGGCCTCCTGGAAAGAGGCGACCAGATCCGCCAGATGGGTCTGGATGAACGAGGGTTCGTGTCGCTGGACAAAATACCGAACGGCCGTCTTGAGCCCGCTGAAGCTGAAATCCAGGGTCTTCGGACTGGTCATGGCCCGGGGGAAAGAAAAGGCTTGTGGATCGCCTTCCTCGGAAAGCCGGTCGATGACTATCCCTCCCGGATAGCCGAGTCCGAGGAGCTTGGCAACCTTGTCGAAGGCCTCCCCGGCCGCGTCGTCTCTCGTCTGTCCGAGAAGCCGGTACGCACCGAACCCCTCGACTCGGTACAGGCTCGTGTGTCCGCCAGAGACGATCAGCCCGAGAAAGGGGAAGGAGACCGCCGGGTCCTCGAGAAAGATCGCCATCAGGTGCCCCTCCAGGTGGTTCACCCCCCGGAAGGGTATGTCAAGGGCAAAGGCAAGTGCCTTCGCTGCCGAGAGGCCCACGAGCAGGGAGCCGATCAGTCCCGGCCCGTAGGTGGCCGCGATCCCGTCCAGGTCGGCCCAACCCACACGGGCGTCTTCCATGACCGTTTCGATGACAGGAACGATCTTCTCGAGGTGGTTTCGGCTCGCCAGTTCCGGCACCACACCTCCGTACGGCTTATGGATGTCGAACTGGGAGTGGATGACGTGAGAGAGGATCGTCTCTCCGTCCCTGACCAGCGCAGCCGCACAATCGTCGCAAGAGCTTTCAATACCCAGGATCAGCATGCCCGAACTCCTCTACGAATAAGACTGGATGTTCCGATGAAAGACTTAAAAGATAGCATGGAGGCAGGCCGGGACACAAAGCCGCCGAAGGGAAGGGTCGTTCCGCCCCACCGTCGAGAAAGGCCCTCTCGGTTGACCCGGAAGAGGCCCTATGCTAATCAAAGATCAAGGGAGATCCGACCGCAACAGAAAGGAGACACCAAGATGCGAAAGACGGGAGTTCTCATACTCGTTCTCCTCGTGCTGGGGGTGATGGCAAACTGCGCCAAAGAGGACAGCGGTCCGGCCGAGGCCACACAGGAGGTGCTTGCCAGCTCTTCCGAAGCAACCGCCGTGAAGCAAGGAAAGGATGATACGGAAAAACCGCAGGCCGGCACAACGGACGCAGGGAAGCCGAGGATCGCCTTCGATCAGAAGGATTTCGATTTCGGGAACGTGGAGACGGGAGAGAAGGTTGAAGGTGTTTACAAATTCAGGAACACGGGGGACGGAACCCTCGTGATCCATAAGGTGCGCAGCGGCTGAGGTTGCACAGGTACCTTGGTTACGGCCAAGGAGATACCCCCGGGTGGGGTAGGAGAGGTAAAGGCAACATTTCGCAGCAAGGGCTATCAGGGAAAGGTAAAGAAGTCCGTCACGGTCGAGACGAATGACCCGGACAACCCTCGAGTCAGGCTTTCGATCTTCGGCGAGGTGATCGCCGAGGTGATGGTCACGCCTCGACACATCAACTTCCGCAACGTCAGTAAGGACAGCCTGCCGAAACCGATCCGGCTGAAGATCAGGGTTCGCGAAGGCAAAGGCCTGAAGATTCAACAGGTGAGCGCCGACAACCCGTCCATCGTCCTGAAGGAGGAGAAGAGGACCGAGAACGAAGCCACGTACTCTGTGTCCCTGGCGGAGAAGGTGCCTACGGGGAGGCTGACCGGAAAGATCCTTGTCAAGACGAACAGCAAGAAATCCCCGAAGACGCAGGTGCCTTTCTATGCCTTTGTGCAGGGAAGGGTGAAGCTCTCGCCCCAGCTCTTCTCCTTCGGTGTGATCCGTCCCGGAGAGCCTTCGAGCCGGGACATCACCCTGCGCAGGACGGGGAACAAGGCCTTCTCCGTGGACCGGGTGAAGGCAACGACCGACGCCATCTCGTCGGAAATCCTGCCCGAGAAAGAGGGGGAGGTCTACCGTGTTCGCGTTACCTACGACCCGGGCGAGTAGACCCGGGGCTGGGTCTCGGTGAGGCTGACGATCTTAGTGGGGGGGGATGAGGAAGAGGTTATCGAGGTGCCTGTCTACGGCAACCTCCATCA
>JAUWSZ010000690.1 GCA_030609865.1 bacterium
TACAATTGGTTCCACTTGAAAGGATGAGCCCGTCGAGCAAGGTGCGTGTTTTCCCCCTCGGCGAATGACCCACCTACAACCGCGAGTACAACGAGAAGATCATGTCTGTCCGGTTCTTATCGGTACACATCCTGAACGAACACCGGCAGCACGGCCCTTTCCACTATTCCGTGCACAGCGTTAGCGGTCGGCCAGTTCTCTCCTGACCAAAAACAGAATGCCGTAGCGATTGGTCTGGAGGGGGATTGCGCCCACCACGCCTACGGGCTGGTATGCCTCCATGATCCATGTAAACAACGCCTGTCCGTAATCTTGTCCGAAGAAGCGAAAGCCGAATTCCGATGTGTCCTTGTGGACGAGCATGATCCAGTCAGGCGGGTGTACCTTGAAAGCCTCCAGCATCCCTGCCTCTCCGAAGAAGACCACCTCCGTGGGCATGAAGTTCGTGAAAGGTGTTGGATTGGGTCGCCGAAGCAGGAAGTTGATCATGACCCCTTCAGGCAGGACAGCCAGGGTTTGCCCTTTCTGTATCATCTGTGGGAAAACTTCCAAGGCCTTGATGACGAGTTCCCCACGAAGTGTGTCCGCTCGCAGTGCGTCTCCAGCCCCTCCGACCACCCATCGATCCTTCCTGGCCATGATCTGTCCCTGGATGCTCAGGTATGCGAACCCAAAACTCCCCAGCAACACAAAAGCGCCTGCACGGAAGACCAGGGTCGACCCTCCGAAGCGCCTCAGGGATGCGGGTATCCAGTCGACCAGTGCAACCACGGCGACCAGGGTCGCGGGCATGGCAAGAACAAAGCCATAGTGGTAGATGCGGGCATTCAAGGCCATCTTCCCCAGCATCGCCAGGGCGAAGACGACCATGCTGACCTGCCGAATCAGCCGCTCCCTCTGCCTGAGGTCACCCCGGGCCCTGAAGAATCGAACCGCCGGGATCGTACCGATAAGAAGCAAAGCCGGCAGCAACCCTCTGGCCGCGTGTCTCCACACGATGTCGTCCCACGACGCCCATAAGGCCCCTGTCAAGACGATCAGCGTGACACCCGTCAACACGCCTTCCCGCACGGCGGATCTCCGTGCCGCCAGGCTCAGCAAGGCGACCGGGACGATCACGGCAGCGTACCGACCTGCCCACGCGGCCATGAGGGCCAGATTGCCCCGAACGTCCGTCAGGCCCATGCCCTGCCGGAAAAAGATCAGGTTCGTCAGATCCGTGTTTACCACAGCGACCCAGGAGCCGATCGTGCCCGCAAGGGCCTGGTCCAAGGGCATCCCCAGACAGAGGAACAGGAAAGCGAGCACGGGGGGGACCAGGAAGCCTAGGAAGAAGCAGGCTGCTTCCCGGAGGATTTTGCGCCATTCGGATGATCGTGCAGGGAGAGTCAGGACGAGGGCGGTTACAGTCCCGGCGGCACCCGCGATGAAGACCTCCGCCTTGGTCAAGAACGCAAGCCCCAGCAACAGCCCGCCTGCTGCCAACATTCGAGAGCCGAACCGGGTGGAGTGCCAGATGCACACCATGGACGCTAACGACAGGATCAGGCCGTGTGTCATTTCGTGGGAGTAGGGGCAGACATAGTTGTAGTTGCTGATACCCACGTAATGACCGAAACCGAACAGGAGGATGAATACCAGGCACGCTGCAAAGGCGGAGAGCCTCCCCCCTATCATCGTAAAGGTGTGGTGTAACAATAAGATCAGCAGGCCCATCCAGAAGAGATTCAGGGCCACCATCGTCTGCAACCCGACACCGAACAGCTTGAAGGCGAAGGCGTTCACGTACTGAGACAGCGGACCGTTGTAATAGGCCAAGTCCGTATACAGGACTCGACCCTCCCCGATTTGCCAGGGCAAGTAGAGCTGCTGGCCGAAATCGACCAGAACGTCCGGCCAGGTACCCCATGTCCACCAGGCCATGATGGCGGCAGCCATCAGGAGGACAACCGGTCCTGCTGCAAGGGCAACGACGGGGGGTCGGGTCGTGAGGTAGATCCCGGACAGGTCGTTCTGACCGGGCTCGATGGGAGGGTGCCCCTGTTCCGCCGACTTTCTCTTCATCTTGTGCCTCACATTCCAGGACACGGTTGACACACAGTTGGCCGGAGGGGAGCACAGATCCGTCCGAAGGACCAGGCATCGATTATCTTGCGCGCAATATGGAACGTCAAGCTCACCCGCTCCTCCTGTTGACACACAAGCCTTTGCCCCTTTATCCTTCTCCTGTGCAGAAGAAACCCAGAGGTTCCCCTGAGATACAGACCGGAATGAGCGCTGCCGGCTTCTCCGAGCGTGCCCGCAGGTGGCTGCCCATCGCGACCCTCTCGGTAGGGGCGGCCCTGGCGCTGCGGCGCCTGAATGACTTCGACACGTGGTGGCACCTGGCTTCGGGGCGCTGGATCGGAAACAACCGCGCGGTTCCGACCACCGACACACTTTCCTTCACGGTTCCCGACCACCCCTGGATCAACCTGCAGTGGCTCTGTGACGTGGCGCTCTACCTCTTGCACAGCATCGGAGGCGCCGACCTGCTCGTCATCACTTCCGCGGCCGCCTTCACCACGGCCGTGTGGATGCTCATGAGGAACCTCCGCCAGTGGCTCGACGAGGTCTCGGCTTCGATCCTCTGTCTCTGGGCAATCTTGA
>JAUWSZ010000541.1 GCA_030609865.1 bacterium
GCACTGCGACCGCCAAGGAGATCCTCGGGCAGGCCCCGGACGGGGTCTTTCTCTCAAACGGGCCCGGGGATCCTGCTGCCGTGACCTACGGGATCGAGACCGTTCGGGACTTGATCGGAAAGGTTCCGATCTTCGGGATCTGTCTGGGCCATCAGATCCTGGGCCTGGCCCTGGGCGCGAAGACCTTCAAGATGAAGTTCGGACATCGGGGAGCCAACCAGCCGGTCAAGGAGCTGGCCACGGGCAGGGTGCACATCACCTCGCAGAATCACGGGTTCTGCGTCGACACGGCGACGCTCGACACGAGGGCTCTGCGCGTCACCCACGTCAACCTGAACGACGAGACCCTCGAGGGCCTCGAACTCCGGGACGGCCCCGCATTCTCCGTACAGCATCATCCCGAGGCCTCCCCGGGGCCCCATGACAGCATGAGAAGTCTTTTCGAGAAGTTCGTGGCCTCCATGGAGGCAGAAAAGCCTTGAAAAATCCAGGGGTTTAGCGTGCCACGCAGGGATGACATCCAGAAGATCCTGATCATCGGAGCAGGGCCGATCGTGATCGGCCAGGCATGCGAATTCGACTATTCCGGCACGCAGGCCTGCAAGGCGCTCAAGGAGGAAGGCTACGAGATCGTTCTGGTCAACAGCAATCCGGCCACCATCATGACCGATCCGCTGGTTGCGGACCGGACCTACATCGAACCGATTCTCCCCGAGTACGTGGCAAGAATCATCGAAGAGGAGCAACCGGATGCCCTTTTGCCGACCATGGGAGGCCAGACGGCGCTGAACACGGCCTCCGAGCTGGCCGAGCAGGGGGTGCTCGATGCCCACCGGGTTCGGATGATCGGGGCCAACCCGGATGCCATCAAGAAGGCCGAGGACCGGGAGCTTTTCAAGGCTGCCATGGAAAAGATCGGCTTGGAGGTTCCGAGAAGCGGAAACGCCCATTCCCTGGAAGAGGCAAGGGCGATCGCCGGGGAGATCGGGTTCCCGGTGATCGTCAGGCCGAGCTTCACCCTGGGCGGGACCGGCGGCGGGGCCGCCAACGATGCGGCGAGCTTCGAGAGAATCGTCAAGGGGGGGCTCGACTCGAGTCGGATCCACACGGTTCTGATCGAGGAGTCAGTGATCGGGTGGAAGGAGTTCGAACTGGAGGTGATGCGTGACCTCAAGGACAACGTGGTCATCATCTGCTCGATCGAGAACTTCGACCCCATGGGGGTCCACACCGGAGATAGCATCACGGTTGCCCCTGCCCAGACCCTTACGGACAAAGAATATCAGATCATGCGGGACGCGGCGATCGACATCATCCGGGAGATCGGGGTAGAGACAGGGGGCTCGAACATTCAGTTCGCCCTCCACCCGGAAAACGGCCGGATGGTCGTGATCGAGATGAACCCGCGGGTGTCGCGCTCCTCCGCGCTCGCTTCGAAGGCGACAGGCTTTCCGATCGCCAAGATGGCCGCTAAGCTCGCTGTGGGATACACCCTTGATGAAATACCGAACGATATCACGCGGGAGACCCCCGCCTCCTTCGAGCCTACGATCGATTACTGTGTGGTCAAGATACCCCGGTTCACCTTCGAGAAGTTCCATGGGGCGGACGATACGCTGGGAATCTCGATGAAATCGGTGGGTGAGACGATGAGTATCGGTCGGAACTTCAGGGAGGCGCTGCAAAAAGGGCTTCGCTCGCTGGAAATCGGCTGTTCCGGCCTGGGGTGCGATGGCAAAGACAGGGGAAAACAGATCCTGGCCCGGTGGAAGAAGGATCCCCGAGGGGTCGAACGAGAGATCCTGGATCGGCTCGAAAGGCCGAACCCGGAGCGCATCTTCGACATCCGGTATGCCCTTCTTTGCGGGATTCCGATCGATTTGATCTACGAAAAGAGCGGAATCGACCCCTGGTTCCTGTGGAACATCCAGGACATCCTGGATAGCGAGCGAGAGCTGAAACGGGCGTTCCGGAGGGCAAGGCGGCAGAAGCAGTCGTCGGGCTGCCCGTTCCCCGAGGCGATGCTCCGCCATGCGAAGGCGGACGGCTTTTCGGACCGGCAGCTGGCTCATATTGCCGGAGGGGAAGAACAGCAGATAAGGCAGTGGCGAAAGGAGCAGGGGATTGCCCCCGTCTACAAGCTGGTCGACACCTGCGCGGCCGAGTTCGAGGCGTACACCCCTTACTACTATTCCAGCTACGAGGAAGAGGAGGAGGCGCGAACGGATCCGGACAGAAGAAAGGTCATGATCCTGGGTGGAGGCCCGAACCGGATCGGGCAAGGAATCGAGTTCGACTACTGCTGCGTACACGCCTCGTATGCCCTCCGCGAAGAGGGGATCGAGAGCGTCATGGTCAACAGCAACCCGGAAACGGTCAGCACGGACTACGACACCTCCGACAGGCTCTACTTCGAGCCCCTTACGCTGGAGGATGTGCTGCACATCGTGGAAAGGGAAAGACCGGAAGGGGTGATCGTCCAGTTCGGGGGGCAGACACCGCTCAACCTCGCCGTCCCGCTCCGGGACTGCGGCGTGAACATCCTGGGCACCTCGCCGGACAGCATCGACCGGGCAGAGGATCGGGCACGCTTCAAGGCGATGCTCGACAAGTTGGGGCTCGTTCAGCCGGCCAACGGGACGGCCACCTCGTTTCGGCAGGCCAAGAGGATCGCCAACGAGATCGCCTATCCGGTCGTGCTGAGGCCTTCCTACGTGTTGGGAGGCAGGGCCATGGAGATCTGCCACGAGGAGGCGCAGCTCGAGGATTACATCGAGAAGGCGGTGGAGGCCTCGAAGGACCACCCGATCCTCATTGACAAGTACCTCGAGGATGCGGTCGAGATCGACGTGGATGCCGTATGCGATGGCACGGATGTGGTGGTCGGCGGGATCATGGAGCACGTGGAGGAGGCGGGGATTCACTCCGGAGACAGCGCCTGTGCGATTCCGCCCTACACGCTCAGCGAGCCGGTAATAGAAAGGATTCGCCGGAACACGCGGGCCCTTGCCCTGGAGTTGGGCGTCCACGGCCTGATGAACGTCCAGTATGCGGTCAAAAACGATATAATCTATGTCCTTGAGGTCAATCCCCGGGCGAGCCGGACCGTCCCGTTTGTGAGCAAGGCGATCGGCATGTCTCTGGCCAAGATCGCCACGAAGGTGATGGTCGGCCGCACCCTGAAGGAGATGGGGATACAGGAAGTGCAGAGCCCCGCCCATGTTTCCGTCAAGGAGAGCGTGTTTCCCTTTGCCAGGTTCCCCGGGGTGGACGCCATCCTTGGGCCGGAGATGAAGTCCACGGGCGAGGTCATGGGCATGGATTCCGTGTTTGGCATGGC
>JAUWSZ010000278.1 GCA_030609865.1 bacterium
CAGGACATGTTCCACCATGTCCCGGATTTTCGAGGCAACGGCCTTTGATTCTTCGTGCAGGGGGTCTCCCTCGGCAAACAGATCCGGATATTTTTTTAAGAAACTGGCACAGCTGGAGCAGTCCGTGACGATCACATCGAAAGGCTCGGCGGTGAGCACTTCGAGGTTCCGGACGGCCAGCCTCCTCGCCGCTGCCCGGTCTCCGTAACTCCCGGCCGGCAGTCCGCAGCACGTATTGTCCAGGATATGGACCTCGAGGGCCGCCTCGCGCAGGAGGTCGAGGGAGGCCTCGGCTGCAACCGGGTTCATGATCTCCATCCCGCAGCCGACAAAGTATCCGATGCGAAGTTCCTTGCCCCGGCCTTCAAGGGCCCCGGGCGGGAATCTCTCGCGCAACGCGTAGCCCGGCATCCGTCCGATGATCTTCTCGCTTTTCGGGAAGTCCCGGCCGAAGATCCGCAACAAACCGAGGGCCCGGGCGACGCTGGAAAGCCCGCTGTTTTTCCCGAGGGCAACCGCCCTGGCCACTCGCCTGAGGCGTTCGGGGTAAGGGAGCAAATGCTCGAACAGCAGTTTGTGAATACGCTTTCGTCCTACCTTTTCGAGGTATTCTTCGCGCGCATCGACGATCAGATCCGCCGTCGGGACCGCGGGAAAGCAGTTCGTCGTACACGCCCCGCAGAGCAGGCACGCGAACAACGGGTCTTCCAGGTCTGTGGACCATTCCAGGCGCCCCTCGTTCAGGGCCCGCAGCAGTGCCACCCTCCCGCGGGCAACACCCGCTTCGTGTCCGGTGGCGCGGAAGGTCGGGCAGGCGACCTGGCAGAATCCGCACCGATTGCACATGGCAATCGTCTGATCATGTTCGGATATCTTCATCGCGAGGTGTCCGAAATCGGCCTTTCAAAAACCACAGTCTATTTCCTTCCCGGCAGACGACCGGGGGCGAAGATGTTCTTCGGGTCGAGCGCGTCTTTCACTTTGTGCATGACCTTCCATGCCGCTTGAGACGGCCCGTACACGTCTTGGCGTTTCCTGAAATCATCCGGCGCCTTCTCGAGCAGGATGTGACCGTCCAGGTCCATCGCGTGGCCGCACAGCCTCTCCCAGGCGTCTTCCGATAAGTGTGACATTCCCGCCCGCACCCTTCCGCACCCGAAATCCGCCAGAAGGCCTTCCGTTTGCGTTGCCCCGGCCATCCCGTCGACAAAATCCTTGACCTTGTCGATGGGCAGGTCGGCTCTCAGGAGGAACAGGGAGCGATGCATGGATTCGTCGGTATCCGTAAAGAGTCCGTCTTCGACCGAATAGCCTTGAGGTGCTTCCCCCTCCAGGCCGCTGCGGGCAAACAAGTCTGAGCAGCGTTCCGCTTGCGCCTCCACGGTCTCTCCGAATCCCTCGAGGCCGACCAGAAGCCTCCAACTTGCTTGCCCCGTTTTCGTTCCATCGGTGGCTCCGTCGAGCGGGCTCGCTGCAACGAAGGTCGGCTCCATGTTCGAGCGCAGAAGCCCTGCGGCTGCTGAGGAGATCTTCTCGAGTGGACCGCACGCACCGACTGCGCGGCAAGACTCGGGCAGAGAAGAGACGCGGAGAGTGAGTTCCGTCAGGAACCCGAGCGTTCCGGCCGAGCCCGCCAGCAGACGTCCGAGGTCATAGCCTGCCACGTTCTTGACCACCTTCCCTCCGGTCGAGATGAGGCGTCCCGTTCCGGAGACGAAGCGTAGCCCGAGAAGGAGATCGCGGGGCGCCCCGTAGCGCAACCGTTCCGGCCCGCAGGCGCCAAGGGCTACCATGCTGCCAAGGGTAGTGGGCTTTCCGAGGAAGGGCCGGATGGGCAACCACTGCCTGTTTGCCCTCAAGGCCTCCTGCAATGCGTCCAACGAGATCCCGGCCTCCACCGTGATGGTTTGGTTCGGCGGATCGTACTCGACGATCGATGCGAGGCCCGTGATCCGGAGGGCAAGCAGGTCGCGGTCGGCCATGTTGCCAAAGGTGCGCCATCGGCCCCCGCCTTCCGGCAGGAGCGCGGTTCCTTCCCGGAAGGCCTGGGTGACGACCTCACATGCCTCTGCGGCCGTCGTGGGTGTGAGTTCGTCCACACCGGAGATCTCCCGTCCCCGGCGCTCTTCCGCAGGCTGCGCGCGGGCAGGGGCCGGGATTGCCTTCCCGGGGTTGAGCCTCTGTTCCGGATCAAAGGCGTGCCGCACCGCACGCTGGGCATCCAGGTCGTCCTCGGAGAAGATCATGTGCATCGCCTCGAGCTTCTCGACGCCTACGCCGTGCTCACCCGTGATCGTCCCGCCCAGGTCCACGCACTCCTTCATGATCTCCCATCCTGCCTCGTGCACCCGGTGCAACTGGTCCGGATCCCGGGAGTCGAAGAAGAGCAGGGGGTGGAGATTCCCGTCGCCTGCGTGGAACACGTTCCCGTGGGCGAGCTGATGGCGTTCCGCGATCGCTCGAACCCGCTCGAGGGCCTCGGGAAGCTTCGTGCGCGGCACCGTGCAATCGGCCACGAGATAGCTGGGGGCAAGCCGTGCGATCGCACCGAAGGCCCCCCGCCTGCCCGCCCAGAGCAGGTCGCGCTCGCCCGAATCCCCTGCCTCCCGCACCTGCCGGCAGCCCTGGGCGGAGCAGATCTCGCGAATCCTCTCCGCCTGTCCCTTGAGCCCCACGGCCGGCCCGTCCACCTCGATGATCAGGACTGCCGCCGCGTCCAACGGGTAGCCGCACGGGTAGCTTTCCTCCACGGCCCGTATGACCATGGCATCCATCATCTCCAGGGAGGCGGGCACGATCCCCTCGGCGATGATTTCAGAGACGGAGCGTGCCGCATCCGCCACCTGGTCGTAAACGGCCAGCAGGGTCACGACCGATTCTGCCAACGGAAGGATCCGAACCGTGATCTCGGTTACGATCCCGAGGGTGCCCTCGCTTCCCACGAGGATGCCGCACAGGTCGTAGCCCGGCGGGTCGAGCACCTGACCGCCGATGCGCACTGCCTCGCCGTCGGGCAAGACGACCTCCAGGCCGAGGATGTGGTTCTTCGTGACTCCATGCTTCACGCATCGAGGCCCGCCCGAGTTCTCACCCACGTTCCCGCCCAGGGTGGCAACCTTCTGACTAGCCGGGTCCGGGGCGTAGAAGAACCGGAGCGGGGCAAGGGCGTTCTGGAGTTCCAGGTTCGTCACGCCGGCCTGGACCTGAGCACAGCGTCGATCCGTCCGGATGGAGAGGATCCGGTTCAGGCGTGACAGGCAGATGATCAGCCCGTTTTCGGGCGCAATGCTTCCGCCCGACAGGTTGGTGCCGAAGCCTCGCGGCACGTAGGGGATGCCCGCCTCCGAGGCGGCCCGGACCACGTTCGCGGTTTCCCGCGTGTCGGCAGGGAAGACAACCGCCCCAGGCTGTCCCTTGGCAAGGGAGGCATCGTAGGAGTAGACCTCCAGATCGGTCGGGTCGGAGCGAACATGCTCCTTCCCGACGATTTTTCTAAGTCTTCGGAGCAATCGAGGGTCCATCGCTACCTCGAATAAATCTGCGCGGACGCCTCCAGGGCCCCGGACCCGACCTTGACTCCCCCATCCCTGAGCACGGTCTCCAGGGCAGCGAGGAACAGGTACACGTTGCGGGTCGAGGATGCGTGTCCCATGAGCCCGACTCGCCAAACCTTTCCGGCAAGATCGCCCAGGCCCCCTCCGATCTCGATCCCGAAGTGTCGGAGAAGCGATCCACGCACCTTCGCGTCGTCCGCCCCCTCCGGAATGCGTACGGCGTTCAACATCGGCAGGCGTTCCGCCTCGGGCACGAGCATGGAGAGCCCCATCGCCTCGAGTCCTGCCACCAGGGCAAGGTGGTTGAGGCGATGCCGGGCAAAGCGGGCCTGGAGGCCCTCCTCGGCGACGATGCGCAGGGCCTCGCGAAGGCCGTAGACCATGTTGATCGGTGCGGTGTGATGGTATTTGCGGTCACCGCCCCAGTAGTTGCGCACCATGCTCATGTCCAGATACCAGCTCGCGACCGGGGTCTTCCGGGAGTCGAGGGCCTTCAGGGCTGCCGGACCGAGCGAGATCGGGGAGAGCCCGGGAGGGCAGGACAGGCATTTCTGAGTGCCGCTGTAAACGGCGTCGATGCCCCACGTGTCCACGGCCACTTCCAACCCGGCCAGAGAGGTCACGGCGTCCACCAGGAACAGCGCGCCTGCATCGTGGGCGATCTTCGAGAGGTCCTCGAGGGGCGTGCAGACCCCGGTCGAGGTCTCTGCATGGACAACCGCGATGAGCTTGGGTGCTTTCCCCTGGACCGCATTCCGGACCGTCTCCGGGTCGACCGCCCGCCCCCACTCGAAGTCCAGACGGGTGAGCCTGG
This sequence comes from bacterium, assembly GCA_030609865.1. Next base: position 4,369 of record JAUWSZ010000278.1, read on the forward strand.
CTCCGAGGCGACCGACGATGTCGCTCATGCGTGTGCCGAACACCCCGTTCACGCAGACAACCACCTCGTCCCCCGGTTCGACGAGGTTGACGAAGCAGGCCTCCATCCCTGCGCTGCCCGTGCCGGATACAGGAATGGTCAGCTCGTTTTCGGTCTGGAAAAGAAAACGGAGCAGCTGCTGGGTTTCATCCATAACGGCGAGAAAATACGGATCGAGATGGCCGATGCAGGGGGCCGACATGGCCTGGAGAACACGTGCCGGGACGTCGCTGGGGCCGGGGCCCATGAGTACACGGGTTCCCGGGTTGATGTCCCTGAAGCTCTGCGGATCGAGATGCATGAACAACCTCCTTTCTTGCGTACACAACACTCACGGATCATCGAATCTTCTGGTTGACGAGGCAATACCATAGGATAGGAGACTCCTCCTTTGCGGTCAAACCGAGATCCCGCATATGGCGGCCTAGTGGCGTGACTTGGAAATACCGCTATGTTTCAGGAGAGTCTTGCCGTTCGGTGCTGTCCGGGGCTCCCTCTCCGATTTGCTTGGGCTCCGTCTCTCCCTCCCCCGAAGTCGCCCGGCGCAAATCTCCGACGGAACCCCGGACAGCACCGAACAACTCGAGCTCTGCAA
>JAUWSZ010000272.1 GCA_030609865.1 bacterium
ATCAGCAAACCAAACCGCAATCCGTTCACCCGATTCTTCAAGAGGTTCCTATCGCCTGGTTTGGGCAGGTGTCGAGACAGGCCAAACATTCTGTGCACAGATCCTCGTCTATCGTGGCGATGAAGGAAGGACGGTTGTCCACGGCCCCTTCCGGGCAGATCAAGACACAGCAACCACAACCCGTGCACATCGTTTCGTTGACCTCTACGCTCATTCCTCCCCTCCAAAGAGGACAGGGCATTGCTCCTGTTCTCTGTTACTTGCCTCGGAAGACGGGCTTACGCTTCTCGAGAAAGGCCATGATCCCCTCTGTGGCGTCTTCAGTCCCGCTCGTCCCTTCGACCGCGGCGAACTCCAGGGCAAGTCCATCTTTAAGAGAGAGATCACCCCCCTCGATCACCGCCTTGAGGATGCCTGCCACCGCAATCGGCGGCTTTTCGGCCAGCTCTCCGGCCAGTGCGTGCGCTCGGTCGAGCAACGCTTCAGGGCGGCAGACCTCGTTCACCAGGCCGATGCGATACGCCTCCTCTGCGCTGATCAGCTTGGCTCGGAGGATTATGTCGAGGGCGTGAGCGCGACCGACGGTTCGGGTAAGTCGCTGGGTGCCGCCCCAGGCCGGTACGATGCCCAGCTCGATCTCAGGAAGACCGATCCGCGCTCCCTCAGCCGCTATGCGGAAATGGCAGGCCAGGGCAAACTCCAGGCCCCCGCCGACGCACGCACCACGGATTGCACAGACAACGGGCTTGGGCAGGTTCTCGATCTTGTCTGCAACGCGGAGCCGTTGGTCGATAAAACCCTTCAGGCCCATTCTTTCAATTCCGGTACCGAACTCCTTGATGTTTGCGCCAACCGAGAAGGTCCGGTCCCCTGCACCGGTGAGAACGACTGCCCGCACGGAATCGTCCGAGGCCAGCTCGGGGAAAAGTTCCTCGAGTCGATCGATCGTGGCCATCCCGAGAGGATTGTGGGGAGGGTTGTTCAGGGTGATGGTGGCAACGAAGCCTGCCTTCTCGACGAGTACAGGTTCATCCGGAGACTTGTTCATAGCGATACCCCTACCTTTGTTGTCTTCGTGGTGTCTGACGTCTTGGGAAGCACACCCCCACAGGGGATCTCGCACCTGTTTCTTGCTTGCAATCTGGGGGCGTTTGCACAATATATTCATGTATCTCCGGTTGGTCAATCTCTCGAAGCCACGCAGGACGGTCATGCCTGGCGGCAGCGCGTTCAGGGTGCAACAGGAAAGAGTTCATGGGGACAGGCGCCAGGTTCATGGGGACAGCAGGTTCATGAGGACAGGCGCCAGGGAGAGTGATGTATTTACGCCTCATGATTGGTGGATGTGACCCTCCCTGGCAATCGGGACATGGAGGAGGGTTCGGAAAGAAAGTGGAATATAGCTGCCTGTGTGCGAGGCTTCGCCTTGTGCAGGAATCGACCGAAGTGGGTCACGGATCGCTCGGAGTCAGGGAGTGAGTCCGCTCGCCCCATGACAGGGGGATCATGTGCTGCGTGGGAATCGCTTCATGGCATAGATGCCTGGAAGACCGTCGATGGCCGTGGCCTCCCTGTGCCGTCCCTGTGGATCTGGGTGCCTGAACCGCTGATAACATTTGTTCACAAAGGACTTTGTACCGATAACCGCACTGTCGCTGAAATAGCGGGTGCGGTACCGGAACCGGTCAAGAGACGACAAATCACGGGCCGTTGATCCAGGGAGATCGATACCTCCCTTTTCATGGACAAAGGCCCGATAGAGGGTCAGCCGTTCTGCCGGAGAACTCACACCGGATTCCTCAAGGCCAAAGTCCATGGAAAGCCATCCACCCCGGTTGTTCGCCTGAACATGAAAGCCCAAGGAGCACCAACGGTATGCCTCGGGTTCGCTCACCAAACCGGCCCTCACGGGGTTGAGTTCCACATATGCCAGGCAATTGATCAAGGTCTGTCCGTCCTGGACGATCACACTCTTGAACCGGTCACCCCAGAAGTACCCCCTTCGGCCGTGTAAGCGGTTGTAGTAGCGAGAAAATGACTGTTTGATCTCCTTGAGGAATTCAGAGAGACTGGCCCACTTCTGCCGGAAGAAGGGTATCTGCCCGGGCAACAGTTTCGAGGCACTGCCGTAGTATCGTTGGTGATGGGCAACGATCTCCTGGTCCTCGAACCGATCTCCGGGGCTCATGCGGACTACCAGGTGAAAATGAGTTCCCATGATGCAATAGCCGAGCACCTCAGCGAAGTAGATGGAACTCAGATGTTGGATCAAGCCAACCAGGTAGTCCTTTTCCTGTTCCTCCAGGACAAACCCGTCCAGGGCGGTCCTTGACATAACGTGGTAGACGGCAGGCTCTTCTTGCAGGAGCATCCTCGCAGCGCGTGGCATGGGTATCCTTTCTTGTTTGTTGGATTGACACCGTCACCTACGCAGCAAGAACCAGGCCAAGGCGCCTGTCCCCCTTTGTCCGCCTTCACAGCCGAAGGAGACGAGCCAAACCGTGGTTTTCTTGGGATGGGCTTCGGGACGGGAGGGAAAGATGCTCGGCAAGGAAAAGGCAGTTGGCCACGCCGGACAGGTTGTTGTTCGCACCGAGCACCGGGTCGTCCGATAGGACTCGCAGAAACGTGTAGAGCTGTGAAGGAACAGTAGCTACAAGGAGTTACAAGAGATGTACTCGGCGTCACTGCATGGGGGGCGGGGCCCGATTCGATCGCAGATCCGCTGAATGTAGTCCCGCATCCTCCTGGTGATTTCCGCCTTCGATTCCATGGGCCTGAAACATCCGGGTTTCGATCAGATCAGCCCCAGTTGCTGCAGCTTCATGCCGAGATTCATGTCGCCCTTGAATTTGAGCTTCCCGGACATGAAGGCCTTCTGGCCGGAGAGTTTTCCATTCACCATGGCTACATAGTCCTTGTCCTTCATGATCAGGGTCATGTCCGGGTTGTCCACGGTCCCATCCGTGATTTCGAGTTTCTGATCCTTGATCGTGATAACCCATTCTCCACCGTTGTCTCCAGAGATCTTGAACAGCACCACGGCCGACAAATCGGCTGCCTTTTCCGGATCGAACTTCTCCGGCAGAACCTTGTCCATAAATTCCTTTGGGGTGCTGACTTCCATGTTCCTTCTCCTTTCGTGAATTAGAGTCCCAGCGTCTTGGCGATCAGGTATCTTTGAATCTCCGATGTGCCGCCCCCGATCCGCAACAACCGGGCGAGCCGGTAGAGGCGTTGCACCGGAAGTTCGGTCATGTAGCCCATCCCCCCGTGTACCTGAAGGATTCGGTCCGCAACCCGGTCGCACATCTCCGAAGCAAAGAGCTTGGCCATCGAGACCTCTTTGAGGGCCATGTCGCCCTGGTCGATCAGCCATGCCGTGTGATAGGTCATCCAGCGGGCGGCGTCGATCTCGGTGGCCGAATCGGCGAGCATCCACTGGATCGCCTGGAACTTGCCGATGGCCTGCTTGAACTGGACACGGATCTTGGCGTACTCGACGCCGAGGTTCAGCAGGTACTCGGCCATGCCGATGGCATTCGAGGCCACGATCAGGCGTTCCGCGCTCAGCCAGGTGGCTGCTGACAAAAACCCGAACCCTTCCTTCCCGATCATGTTCTCTGCCGGAACGCGGCAGTCCTCGAAGAAGAACTCGGACTGGAAGTCGTCGTCTGCCATCGAACGCTGCAGGCTGCGGGTGAAGCCGGGTGTGTCGGCGTCGACGAAGAAGGCCGAGATCCCGCCGTTCATGCCCAATTCGCGGTTGTTGGCCGCAAAGACCTGTGCGAAATCGCAGTAAGGACCGTTGCTGATGAAGTGCTTCGACCCGTTCAGCACGTAATGGTCGCCGTCACGCACGGCCGTAGTCTCGATCGCCGCCACGTCGGATCCTGCATTCGGCTCTGTCAGGGCGAAGCAGGTGGTCTTCTCACCCTTCATCAGGGGTTCCAGGTACTTCTTTCTCTGAAAATCCGTGCACTCCCTCAGCATGCCGGTGGGCCCCATCGGTGGATCGCCAAGGATGAAGATCCCCAGGATGACGGTCCCTGACTTGGCGATCTGTTCCCGGATGGCGCTCAGGCCAACATGGTGGAGTCCACCCCCACCGAGGTCTTCCGGCATGTGCAGGGTGTAGTATCCGAGATCCACGGATTTCTGGCGGATTTGGGCCCCGAGTTCGTGGAGTTCCTTGGAGAATTTACCTTCTCCGCAGATCTCCGGATTGTCCCTCTCCATGGGAAGAACTTCCCGGTCGAGGAATTTCTTGATGGCGTCCTGTAGCTGGCGGACCTCTTCGGGCAGCGTGAAATCCATATCAGTAGTCCTCTCTCTCCAGAATGGTTGCGCCTCCCTGTCCGTATCCCCCACAGATCGTGGCAAGGCCCCAGCGGAGCCCCCTTCTTTCCATCTCGAAGGCAAGGTGGCCGACCAGGCGAGCCCCGGAAGCCCCGACAGGATGCCCGAGGGCACAGGCCCCGCCGTTCACGTTGATGTGGTCGTTGGACTTGACCCCGAATTCCTTCATCCACACGAGGGGCACCACGGCAAAGGCCTCGTTGATCTCGATCAAGTCGATCTGATCCACCGTGAGGTTGGCCCTTTTCAAGGCCTTCCGTGTGGCCGGAACGACCGAGTAGCCCATGATCGTTGGGTCACACCCGGCCACAGCCATGGCGCGGATTGTTGCCACGGGCCTCCTGCCCATCTCTCTTGCCTTGTCCTTGGACATGATCAGGCAGGCCGCTGCGCCGTCCGCGGTGCCTGAGGATGTGGCCGCATTGATCCGGCCTTCCCCGGGCATGAAGGGTGTGGGCAGGGAGGCGATCTTCTCGTACGTGCTGTTCGCACGGGGCCCCACATCGTCTTCAACCGTCACCGGGGTGCCGTCCGGCGCGAGGCCCTGGCAGGGAACGATCTCCCTCTTGAACCGTCCCGCCTGCTGCGCAGCCACGGCCCGCTGGTGGCTCATCAGGCCCCACCGGTCCATGTCTTCCCGGGGGATGTCAAAGTCCTTTGCCAACTTCTCGGCCGTAATCCCCCCTACCAGCTCC
>JAUWSZ010000703.1 GCA_030609865.1 bacterium
CGGCCTGCTCCCTCGGAAGGAGCCCCACGAGGATCCGGCCTCCGTCAAGGGGTGGAATGGGTATCAGGTTGAACAGGGCCAGCAGCACGTTGATAGCTACACTGAACTCGGCCATGCCTTTGAAAAAGCCCAAGAACGTATACGTCGACGGCGGAAGCACCTGCGCCACCATAAGGACCAGCTGATAGAAGATGCCGCTCACGGCCGCCAGGGCGAGGTTGGTGAGGGGGCCTGCCGCAGCGACCCAGACCATGTCCTGTTTCGGGTTCCGGAGGCGGAAGAAGTTCACGGGCACCGGCTTTGCCCAACCGAAAAGGAAAGGGGCCTTGGTCAGGAAGAGCAGCGCGGGGACGAGAACCGAACCGAAGGGATCGATATGGGCAATCGGGTTCAGGGTCAGGCGGCCCAGGAGCTTTGCTGTAGGATCCCCCAACCGGTAGGCGACATATCCGTGCATCGCCTCGTGAAAGGTGATGGCCAAGAGGAGCGGCGGCACCACAATCGCCAGTTTTTCCAGGTCCATGAGACGTCTCGTACTCTGGGAGAAAGGGCCTCAAGCCCGAGTGCACAATTCGACAAACACGGTCGCATTCTTGCCATAAGAACTTGAAGCTACTGGATTACCGCCTGCGCGGGAATGACATACAATCAAAGGCCCTGAGTCTCTCGACGGCCTGTTAGAGTCTTTCATTTGTGCTTTCGCCTTGACTCTTTCGACTTTCGCCTTGCGGCGCAAGCCGCATCAAGAATCTGTAACAGATGGTCTTTAGTCTTGTCAATGAGACCCGGGCAGGCCAGGGGGAAAGTGCCGGACGATCCACTCTTTCTCCGTATCTCGATCCGTCACAAGGCCGTTGAGCTTCGCATCCATCACCTTCTCGAGGATCTCCCTGTACCGAGGGCCGGGCTCGTACCCCATCTCCGCCAGGTCCCTGCCCGTAACGGAGACCCCTACGGAACGAAGCTTCGTGATGTACAGTGAGATCGCCTTCCGGGTCTTCTCTCTCGCGGTCTTGGTCATCAGGAAGAGGAGGACCTCAATCGGCAGGGGGTGCAGCCAATGGTAGATCTGACCCGGGTTCAGGGCACTCGGTCCCACGGCTATCTGCTTCAGGACGTTCTCGCCCTCCCCCTTCGCTTTCAATACATGGGTCGTCTTCTTGCCCACGATGGAGAGCCGGTTCCTGACCGTCTCCACGGCCTGATCGTCCAGGAGGGCGAGCAGGCAGAGGAGGTTGAACAACCACTCCTCCCATGGGATGTCCAGGTAGAGGAACCGGAACCAGGACGACACCTGCCGGGCATTCTCCAGGATCGTGCGGACCCGCTTGTTGAGGACGAGATCCGGATGGATGACCCGCAGCAGGTCGAGTTCCTGCATCCTCTCCAGGATTTCCTTGGGCCGGTCTTCCTTGAGGATCAGCTTGAGTTCTCCAAGAAGCCTTCTCCCATTGAGCTGTTCGGGCAACCCCATCTGAATCGAGTTCTGCATAAGCGTGCGGGTCTGGGGGCCCAGGGAAAAACCGAACCGTTCGGAAAAGCGCAAGGCCCGATAGATCCTCGTCGGGTCCTCGATGAAACTCAGGTTCTGGATAATGCGGACCACCTTGTCTTTGATGTCCTTTTCCCCGCCGAAGAAGTCCACCAGTTCCCCGAAACGCGCCGGATCGAGACGGACCGCCAACGTGTTCATGGTGAAGTCTCTGCGGTAGAGGTCGAGTTTCAGGGAACTCCATTCCACGTTCGGCAGCGAGGCCGGCTTCTCGTAGTACTCCAACCGGGCCGTGGCCACATCGAGCCGGAACCCGTCGGGGAAGATCACCCGGGCGGTTCCGAAGCGCTCGTGGCTGCGCTTTCGTGACTCGTACCGCTCACAAATCTTCTGGGCGAATTCGAGCCCGTCTCCTTCCACGACGATGTCGATGTCAAGGTTGTCCCTGCGCAACAGGCAATCGCGCACCACCCCCCCGACCAGGTACGCGTGCATCCCGAGCGACTCTGCAATCTCCCCGAACTCCTTGAGCAGTTGGAACGCGTTTGCCGGGAGCCTCTCGCGCATCAGGCGTGCCACCCGCCTCTCCCGGCCCGCGGCGGGCGGTTCTTCCGCCAGGGGATCCCTGTGGGGCGTCGGCAGGGAACTGGCGATGCTGCGCAGCAGATCCGTGCGCGAGAGCAGGCCCACGAGCCTGTCCCTGTCCAACACGGGGATGAAGCGCTGAACGCCCTTCAGGAGCAGGTCCTGGGCCTGCCGCAACGGGTCGTCCGGGGACAGGGCGAGAAAATCCGAGCTCATGACCTCGCTGACCTTGTGCTCCTTCAGCCCGTGATAGCACGCCTTCTCCACTACCTGGCGCGTGAGAATGCCGCGCACCCGCTCTCCCTCGAGGATGGGCAGGCTGTTGATGTTGTACCGGTTGAGGGTTTCCGCTGCCTCCAAGATCGTGTCGTCCACGCGCATGGACTTCACCGGAAAGGTCATGTGGTCCCGAACCTTCTCCTTTTCGTCCCGCGGCTTCAAGTGCTCGCTCAGCAGGGCAAGCAACTGCTCGCGGACCTGGAACAGGGTCAGGTCCTTGACCGTTGCCGATGCCGCAGCGGGATGACCGC
>JAUWSZ010000718.1 GCA_030609865.1 bacterium
CGAGAGAATCACCGGCCTTGTGATCAACTGGTCTGCCGTGGAGATCGCCGGCCTTCACGTGGACCCGCTCTCCATCGCCTCCAGGTTCACCGTGGACGCCACCGGTCACGCCTGTGAAGTGGTGAATATCGTGGAACGGAAGGTCCCCGGCAAGCTGCTAACCCCCTCCGGGAAATTCGAGGGAGAAAAATCCCTCTGGGCCGACCGGGCAGAGCAGCTCACCCTGGAGAACACGACCGAGGTCTTCCCCGGGCTCTACGTGGCCGGCATGGCCGCAAACGCCACCTTTGGAGGCCCACGCATGGGCCCGATCTTCGGCGGTATGCTCCTGAGCGGGAAGAAGGTTGCCGAGTTGATCCATGCAAGACTCGGAGAATCGAATGCAGAAGCCTGAGACTGGTTCGGGTTCACCGGAACCCCCTTGCGTGCTCACCGGTGCCGGCTCCGACTCGGGCGGCGGAGCCGGGATCCAGGCGGACATCAAGACGATTACCGTCCTGGGCGGGTTCGGGATGAGCGCGATCACGGCGCTGACCGCGCAGAACTCCCGGGAAGTGAAGGCGATCTGGACCGTGCCCCCGGACTTTGTCCTCCGTCAGATCGAAGCGGTGGCGACCGACCTTCCGATACACGCCGCAAAAACCGGGATGCTCGCCAACCGGGAAATCGTCGAGGCCGTTGCCGAGGGGATCGATCGCTTTCAGATCCCTAATCTCGTCGTGGACCCGGTCTTCATCTCAAAGGGTGGCCACCCGCTCTTGGCGGAAGATGCGGTAGAGGCCTTGACCCGGTCCCTGTTTCCCCTGGCATGCCTGATCACCCCGAACCTCCACGAAGCCCGCATCCTGAGCGGCTCCGGGGTGGAATCGGAAGAAGAACGAAGAGAGGCGGCCCGTCGCCTTCACGGAATGGGCCCAAACGCCGTGCTCATCAAGGGAGGTCATGGCGAGGGCCCGGAGGCGGAGGACCTCCTGTTCGACGGCTCCGCGTTCCATACGTATTCGGCCCCCCGCTTCGACACCCCCCACACGCACGGAACCGGCTGCACCCTGTCCGCAGCGATCGCAACCTTCCTCGCGAAGGGCCTCGCGCTTGCCGAGGCGGTCAAGGAGGCAAAGCGTTTCATCACCGAGGCGATCCGGCTCTCGTTTCCCCTGGGGAAGGGGCACGGGCCCACGAATCACTACGCGGCCGGTCTGGGGAACATCGAGAGAGACCGTGTCCTGGGCGCCCTGTCCCGTGCAGCCACGACGATACGGGAGACCCCCTCCCTGACAAGACTGGCGCCTGAAGTCCAGTCCAACCTGGGCTATGCCCTGCCTCGTGCAACCACTCACGATGAAGTGGCCGCCTTCCCCGGCAGGATCGTTCGCCTCCCCGAAGGCCTCGCAACCATCAGGCCCCCGGCCTTCGGCGCCTCTCGCCACATTGCCAGCGTCATTCTCGCAGCCATGCAAACCCACCCACAACTCCGCTCTACGATGAACATCCGCTTTTCCGAAGCCCTGCTCGAGCGGGCCAGGGAGAAGGGCCTGACCGCGGCCGGGTTCGACCGGGCGAAGGAGCCCAAAGAGGTAAAGGAGCGAGAGGGCTCTTCACTGGAGTGGGGAACAGGGGAGGCAATGCGAGGCACGTCGGAGGTCCCGGATCTTATCTACGACAGGGGGGATGTCGGAAAAGAGCCGATGGTTCGAATCCTCGGAACAGACCCGCAAGACGTGTTGCGTAAGCTCTTTCTCCTGGCCTGAAAGGAAGTTGACGAGCGGGAGACCTACAGATTATATATGCTCTACCCGAGCATCGACGAGTCCATAAGAGAAAGGAGCACACAATGAACGTGTTGGAGGCTATCAGGGAGCGTCGCGGCGTGCGGAGATTCACCGAGGAGTCCGTCTCCCCGGAGGATCTTGCCAAAGTACTGGAGGCTGCACAATGGGCTCCTTCCTGGGTGAATGTGCAACCATGGAAGATCATCATCGTGAAGGATCCCGGGAAGAAAGAGGCCCTGAAGGAAACCTTGCTTCCGAAGAACCCTGCAGCGAAGGGTTTCGACCAGGCACCCGTCCTTCTCGTACTCGTCGGTGAGAGGGGTAAGTCGGGCCAGTACGGCGACAGCTTCGCCACGGACAAAGGGGACTGGTACATGTTCGACCTGGGCATTGCCGCCCAGAACATCGCTCTTGCCGCCCATTCGCTCGGTCTGGGAACCGTCCACGTGGGCGCGATCGACCACAAGAAGGCCGGAGCGATCCTGGGAGTGCCCGAAGGGTTCGAGGTGGTGGAGATCCTCCCTCTCGGCCACCCCACCTTCGCCCCAAAGGCCCCCCCCAGGAAGGAGTTGAAGGAGTTCGTAACGTTCGAGACCTTTGATGGAGAGCAGTGGACAGGAGACACCTGATCCATCCGGGCAAGAGAGAGGCGAACTTGCCGATTCCGGGAACAAGAAAGATCGAAGACATCCCGCAGGAGCTGTGTGAGCGGCTCAAGGGCATCCTGTTCGACATAGACGATACGTTCACTTACCG
>JAUWSZ010000580.1 GCA_030609865.1 bacterium
CGCTCGTCCTCGTCCGATCCGCCCAGGCGCCCGTGCCTGAACGCGGGCGGCTTCCGCACGCATGCGCTACGAATGTTCCGCTTCCTGGTTGCTTTGATTCAGGTTTTGGGCTAAAGGAAAGTGACCCCCGATCGCGCGTGGGAGCGGGCTGATACCCGTGCGTGAAACCGGAACCGAACCGATCGAGAGGCTCAGAGGACTCGACATGGCTAAGCACATCGGCATCGTCGCATGCAGTGCAGAAGGCGCGGCTCTTTGTTATCGAACGATCTGCTGCGAGGCGCCACGGCAAATGGGCGAGCACATGCATCCTGAAATCACGATGCACACGCATCCGCTCGGGGAGTACATGCCCCACATCCGGTCGGGAAGCTGGGAAAGGGTAGCCGGGCTGATGCTCTCCTCCGCCCGGACGCTCGCAGAGACCGGGGCAGACTTTGCCATCTGCCCGGACAACACGATCCACCAGGCCTTTGACCTGGTCGCCCGCGAGTCCCCGATCCCCTGGCTGCACATCGCAGAATCCGTTGCCCGGGAGGCGAAAGCTCGTGGATTCCCCCGGCTGGCCATCACGGGCACAAAATACCTCATGACAGGCCCTGTGTACCCCGAGGAGTTGAAGAAGGCTGGAATTTCGTGTGAAATCCCGGAGGAAAAGGACCGAGAGCGTATCGATCAGATCATCTTCACGGAACTCGTCAACGGCATCTTCCCTGAGCGATCAAGATTGTACTTGAACCAGGTGATTCAGAAGCTCGAGAATCGGGGCTGTACCGCAGTCGTTCTCGGCTGCACGGAAATCCCCCTCCTGGTCGACCCGGATGATTGCCCTTTGCCGACCCTCGATTCGACCCGGTTGCTGGCCAGGGCAGCCCTGAGAAAGGCACTGGAAGAGGATTGAGGGATCGAGGCAAACTGTGAGGTGACATGAGACTTCTTTATCCGTTGTTGGGCATCTTTGCCCTCATCCCGGGCGCAGGGCACTGGATCCAGCAAGAGCGCCCGGAAGAGGTCAACGCGCTGCTCATCGAATTCCTGCTCAGATGACTCCGGAAACGCTTTCTTCCCTGGCAGCCGGAACCGTCTTCGGCCTGTCCGCCGGGTTCGCACCCGGCCCGCTGCTCACCCTCGTCATCACGCAGACCCTCCGACACGACATTCGAGAGGGGGTGAAGGTTGCAATGGCCCCCTTGATCACGGATTTGCCCATTATCCTGCTCTCGCTGCTGGTCTTGAGCAGACTGGGCTAATTCGATCGCCTGCTGGGGCTGATTTCGCTCGTGGGTGGTGGGTATGTCCTGCACCTGGCCTACGAGAGCATCCGAACAGGCCCCGTGAGCCTGGAAGAATCACAAAATCAGCCCCGATCCATACGAAAAGGAGCGATGATCAATGCCCTGAACCCCCATCCATACCTTTTCTGGGCCACCGTTGGGGCACCGTTCCTCCTGAGAAGCGGGCAAGAGGGGCTCCCGGCACCGCTCCTGTTTCTTCTCGGTTTCTACCTCTTCCTCGTAGGCTCGAAGGTGTTTCTCGCAATCGTGGTGGGCAAGTCCCGTGCGTTTCTGACAAGGAAGGGATACATCTGGACGATGCGTGTGCTGGGCTGCCTGCTGGGTGCCTTTGCCCTCTTCCTCCTGAAGGATGCCCTCTTCTTCCTGGGGCTCACCTAGCCCGCATATTTCACGGCAGACAAACACCTTGGGCCTCGTTTCGATTGACACACGGATGGGATGTCCCCTATTGTCGGGTGGACCCCCGCAGAAAGAGAGGCACCATTCCGTACAAGAACGCGACCCTATACTTCATGACCGGCACGGGCAATTCCTTCCGGACAGCGACCTGGATGGCGGAGGCCGCGCGGCGCCAAGGAACCGATGCAAGGGTCATTCCCTATGAACGGGCCTGTGTGGAGGAAGAAGTCGAGGCAGGCCCGGGCGAGCTACTGGGAATCGTGATGCCCACCCACGGGTTCACTTCGCCGTGGCCGATCCTTCGGTTTGCCTTGGGGCTGCCGCGGGGCCGAGGCACCCATGCCTTTGTAGCGCCCACGCGGGGGAGTGTTCGAATCGGGCGTGTCTGTCTCCCGGGTTCGGAGTGCACGGCGGGCTACCTCATTGCCTTCATTCTGTGGCTGCGAGGATACTCCGTCCGCGGGGTCAGGGGAATCGACATGCCCCTGAACTGGATGTCTCTGTTCCCGGGGCTCCACCCGAGGCACGTGGAGGTGATTCGCGCACGGGCACAGGCACAGGCCACGAAGTTCATGGAATCGATCCTGTCAGGTTCGCGCTGCTTTCGTTGGGGCAGTTTCGTTCACCTACTCTTCGGCCTGCTCCTGCTGCCCATCTCGGTCATGTACCTGTTGTTCGGCAGGTTCTTCCTGAGCAAGCTCTTCTTCGCCAACTTCCGCTGCAACGGATGCGGCCTCTGTGTCGAGAACTGCCCCAACGGGGCCCTTCGGATGTGGGGGAAGGATCCGGGCAGGCCTTACTGGACCTACAGTTGCGAGAGTTGCATGCGTTGCATGGGCTATTGCCCCGAGCAGGCCGTGGAGGCCGGCCACTCTGTGGGCGTAATCTTGTACTACGTAACAGCGGTTCCCATGTCTACCTACGCCCTGAACCTTCTCGACGATTCGGTCCCGTGGCTCGCCAACCTGAAAGGTACGGGAGCGGAATGGATCCTCCAGTATCCCTACTTCCTGTTCTCCATGTTTCTCGCATACTGGATCCTCACACACATGCTTCGAATCCCCCTGATCAACCGGGCCTTTACTTACACGACCCTGACGCACCTGTATCGACGCTACCACGAACCGGACACAGCGCTCAGAGACATCAAGGTCGGGAAGGACACCTCTCGTTGATTCTGTTCATTCCGGGTTCAACGTGCGCTGCGGACCGGGATCCATCCCCATGAGAAGTTGGGAGTTTGTGGTTGGCGGTTGGTAGTCGTCGGGGATTCTCTCAGGGCACAAGGCCCTCCACGAACGGCACTTCAAAGACTTTGTCATGGTGGACCGGGCCATGCCCGAAATAGCCCTCTTCCCCGAACAGTTCGCCATGGTCTGAGGTGACGATGATCCATGTGTTCTTCGGCACCATGTTGAAGAGCCGTTCCA
>JAUWSZ010000708.1 GCA_030609865.1 bacterium
GCCCACGAAATCAACAACCCCATAAGCTTCATCTACGGAAACCTGATCCATCTTCAGACATACGTGCAACGGCTCAAGTCTCTTCTCAGCTTTGACGACAATCTACCCCTCTCTTCCCCCCTCCGCAAGAAGCGAGAGGAGGCCAAGAGAGCGATCGATTATGAATACCTCCTGGAAGATTTAGAAGATGCTTTGGGATCGTCCCGCAACGGGGCGGAGAGGATTCAAAGGATCGTGGAGGCATTGCTCGATTTCTCTCGTGTCCGTAAGGCCCCGTTCCAGGACGTGGATCTCCGAGAGCCTCTTGAGAACGCCCTGTGCATCCTTGCGAGCAAGCTCAAGGGGGATGTCGAGGTCAGGTGCGAATACGCCGATACAAGCACGGTCCGCGGAGACCCGAACGAACTCAGCCAGCTCGTCTTGAATCTCCTGACAAATGCCCTGGACGCGGTCGAAGGGGGTGGAACGATACGGGTGAGGACCCTTGGCCGGCAAGACGGGGACAACCTCGGCAGGGTCGTCGTAGAGGTCGAGGACGACGGCCCGGGGATTCCTCCTGAGGATCGGGACCGGATCTTCGAGCCCTTCTTCACGACCAAGGACGTGGGCAAAGGCACCGGGCTCGGCCTGTCGATCGCCTACAGCATCGCCAAGCGACACAAAGGCGAGCTGTGCGCACTGGCCGCCTCTCCCAAGGGCACCCTCTTTCGCGTTTCGCTACCCGCAACCCAGAACAGATATTGTCCGAAAAAAGGCCTTGCATGATGCATTTAATTCATGCATACTTATACATATTAATCATACATATCCCTTCGTAAGGATCTGGCCATGCGAACCACCCTGAATATCGACGACGAACTAATCGAACGGGCAAGCAGGCTGACGGGGATCAAGGAGAAGACATCCTTGGTGAAGCTTGGCCTTCAAGCACTGATTGCCCGTGAAAGCGGCGCGCGACTCGCCAGGCTCGGCGGGACCGAAAAAGCATTGAAGACTCCACGCAGACGGAGGCCAACCCGTTCCTGACATGATCCTGGTCGATACATCCGTTTGGGTCTCACATCTCCGACACGGTGAGCCACGGCTTGTGGCTTTGCTCGATGAGGGAGGTGTGGTGGTTCACCCCTTTGTCATCGGCGAATTGGCCTGTGGAAATCTGAAGAACAGGGCCGAGATTCTATCCCTTCTCCGTGCTCTTCCTTTAACCGCCATCGCAGAACACGAAGAGAGTATGCTTTTCATTGAAAGGAACGGCTTGATGGGAAGGGGCCTCGGCTATGTCGATGTACACCTGCTTGCTGCTGCAGTTCTGTCCGACGTCCGCCTTTGGACAGACGACAAATCACTTCTCAAGGCTTGTGCAGACCTCGGATTAGGATGCGATATATCATGACTCTTTCGGTTGCTTGGAGACTCTCAACTTGAACATCGATCTGCATATCCATACCACCGCCTCAGATGGATCGATGACGCCCACACAGGTAGTCGAGGAAGCTCGAGAGGCAGGTCTGAGCGTCATATCGGTCGCAGACCACGACACGACGAGCGGTGTTGCCGAGGCGCTGGAGGCACAGGATGCACACGACGTCATCGTCGTGCCCGGCGTGGAGATCAGCGCCTCGCACCCTTCCGGAGAGGCTCACATTCTCGGCTACTGGATGGACCTCGACGAACCGGCCTTCCAGGCCTTTCTGGAATGGCCCCGCTCCACGCGCGTCCCCCGGACCATCGAGATGTGTAAGCGCTTGCGTGGTCTCGGTCTCGAGGTTCAGCCCGAGGAGGTCTTCGAGGAGGCGGGCGGCAACGAGGCCGTGGGCAGGCCGCACCTTGCCAAGGTGATGCTCCAAAAGGGGTACGTGAAGGACATGGAGGAGGCCTTCCGAAACTACCTCACGAAAGGGACCCCCGGCTACGTGAAGAGGGTCAAGAACAGTACTGCCGAGACCATCGCCATGATCCACCGGTGCGGAGGGATCTCGGTGATCGCCCACCCGGGTCTGCTCGAGGATCCCGGGCTCGTCGATTGCCTCATCCAGGAGGGGGTCATGGGAATCGAGGTGCTGTGTCACGAACACAACAGCGCAGCCGTGGAGAGATACTCGGAGATGGCCGACAGGAGCGGGCTGCTGAAAACGGGTGGCTCGGACTACCACGGCGACATGCTGGAGAAGTCCTTCCGCCTCGGGGATCTTCAGGTACCTTATCGGTTTTATCTCGAAATGAAAGAGGCCAAGGACCGCAAGAGATGAAAGGACAAAGGGGAAAGACCGAAGGGATGCCTTTTCCTTGGCGAAGTTGCTCCGGCTGGATGCGATTCCGGAGGCGTACATTTACCCAAAGGATACAAGGCCCATTCGAGATGTGCTACGACGCAGGACCCGCATGGTCAGACTTCGGGCAGAGGCCTACGTTGCCATAAAGAGGAAGTTCCAGCAGTATGGCCTCCCTTGTAGTGACAAGGCAATACAGGGAGTGGATGAAGAGGAGTTGCTTCGATCGTTTACGCATCCTGGCATCCGTGCCGGCCTGGGGATGGAGTTTGAGAGGATTCGGCTTTACAGTCGTGAGTTGAA
>JAUWSZ010000279.1 GCA_030609865.1 bacterium
CGAGGCTGGCCGCGTTGAGGGCCCCGAGAAAGATTGCCCCGATGGCGACGGAGATCACCAGGACGAGAACGAGGAGGACGACCAGCCAGGCCAGGGGGAGCCAGTGTCGGTGGACCAGCCAGAACAGACCGGCCACCAGTACCAACGTGCCCAGGGCGGCAAACTGCACGTCCCGCAGCAGGCCCGAGCCTGACTTGGTGACAAAGGCCGGGGTGCCCGTCATGCGCAGGGTCAGTGAACCATCGCTCCCCCCCGCCTTCTTCCAGCTTTCCACAACCTCCGTCACCTCTGTCACCCAGTTCCGAATCTTCCAGAACCCGGTCGTCCCGGACGGGATGGGCACGAACAGAATTCTGAAGCTCCCGTCGGGCGAGGCAAAGGGATCTTTCATCCCCTCTGCCAGTGGGGATGATATGTGATCCGAGAGATCCGTCAGGGCGAACGGGTCGTGGGCCAGGCGAACCACCTCCAGCGGCCTCAGGGATGTGGTCAGGCGGTCCAGGGTGCTTTCGAGCGTGCGTTCCATCTGCTCGCCCCGGAGCTTCTGTGCCACGCTTTGGAAGACCTCCGGAGGCTGATTGAACCACGTGTAGGCCAGAAACTCGGCCAGCTGGATGGGGTCTTCGCGGAAGGGGCTGCGCCAGATCACATCGGAGGTGAGGCCCGAGGCCTCCAGGGCCTTTGCCAGGGATCGGGCGGCACGCTCGGTCCGCTCCGCCTCCGGTGACCGCAAGGAGAAGACCAACTCGCGGGAGGATCCGAAACTTCTCTGGTAGAGCTGAAGCCCCTCAACCATGCGGCAATCGGTGGGCAGGAGATTGAACACGTCCACGTCGAGGCGGAGCCGCCAGAGACCGGTCGCCAGGACGACCGCCACCCCCCCCATGAAGATCCAGATTGCCCAGCCTCTCATCGGTCGAGCACCACCCGGATCTTCTCACCGGTTTTGCGGTTGAGCAGCAACCACTCGTTGTCCGTCTTCTCGTTCACCTCCCAATGTTTCGGCGGCGAGGCCCCCTCGAGCAGTTCCGGGAGCTGGAACCAGACGAACTTTTTTGGAGGCCGGCCGAGGCCGGAATAGGATCGCCCCTTGTCGATGAAGTCGATCCTCCACCGCGTGCCCGTCGTCTGGCACGTGAAGATGGGAAACGAAGATTTGGAGAAACTGACCAGGACGTCCTCGTCCTCGGTGCGGGCCACGATCAAGTCCCCGGCGAGGGCGGTCAGGTCGGATCGGGGCGTCCAGAGAGCCTGTCCTTCCCAGATGGTCCATTTCGGATCGTCGAGGTCTACCTCGGGGAGAGAGACGATTCTGGAGCAACCGACGAGCCAAGCCGCCGACAGCCACAAGGCAAGGCCCGCCACAACCTGTTCGATCCGGCGAGGCCGCTTGGAGAGGGTGAATGCCACGTCCTCAATCCAGACTGGGTTGGCGCTGGGTTTCCAGCACTTCGGTTTGGGGTTTGACTGCCTGGTGAGGGGACCACCACTTTTGACCCTGCCAGACGATCGGCCACGGGAACCAGCAAGCGAACCAAGAGAGTCCGCGGAGCAGGCTCCAGAGCGGAAGGATGTGGATTCTTCTCCAGCCGATCGGGCATCCCACCGCCCGGCATATCGCCAGGGCGGCGATGAAATCCGCGGCCAACACGGCCGCCAGTCCCATCCAGGCGAGCGGTTCTTGAGGGTTCGTGAGCAGCCAGGCCAGCCAGCCGAGCAAGGGGATAATGACCATCTGGGCCGCGTACGGCCCGGGACGGCACCAACGTACGTTCTTCTGCCAGCGGAGATAGTGCAACAGGGCCTCTGGCCAGCCTTTCGCGGCCGGCAGGGTGCTCAGGCACATGGATCCAAGCTGCGTGGGCTTGAGGAGTCCACCGAGGTGGAAGTCCTCGGCCAGGCAACCCCCCAGAAAATCCCAGTCGACCCGCCGCTTGAAGTCCTCCGCCTCGAAAAGCATTCCGGATCCCAAACCGAACTGGATCATGTTCTGGCCGCTCAGCAATATGACGCCCGGGTAGAACTCCAGGTTGACGTACAGGGTGTCGAGCATCTCCGCCGCGGACCCTGTCTGCCTGATAACGTACGGCGAGGTGAGACACCGAGCCTTTGTCCTTTCGTAGTCGACTCGCATCGAGCGGATCGTCCCCGGAGGCGCATGCATGTCCGAGTCGCTCCACAGCCAGAGTTCCCCTGTTGCGTAGGGCGCCAGGACGCGCATCCATGAGACCTTGAAATGCGGGTAGCGGTTCGGGTTCTCGTGTACGACCAGCCTGACATCCGCGCCAGGGTGCCGGTCGCGCATCCTTTGGACATAGCCTTCCAGACGTTCCTGATCCGGCCGATGGCATCCGATCAGCAACTCACTATTGCTGTCCAGGTCAGCGATGAATGATTCAATGGATTTGTCGAACCGCGCGAACTCCTGGTCACTGAGGGATCGGGGCAGAGGCTTGAAGACGGTGATCCGTCTCGGGTCCGGTTTCCCCGTTTCGCATCGCCGGTTTCTGGCACTGATCACCAGAACCAAGGCGACCACCCACCAGGCAACGCCTATGCATGTCCAGATTCCGAGGATCCACTCCCAACTCATGCTTTCTGGCCTCGTGTTGGATGATCGCTGCCGGTCTGTTTAGAATGCTTGGATGCCCCGGATTGCCAAAAAATATCTATCTCAAACCGAGTGGAGCATACGGGAAAAGTGTATCTGGTGTCAAGGAATGCGGGAGCCAACATAATAATTTCATTAGGAAAAAAGGAGTTTCTTTAAGGAAAAAATCAGAGACCGGGCTAGGCCTTCGTGTCGAATCCGAAGCGCTCGAAGATGTCCTGGTACGTATCGAGGATCTGCTGACGGCTCAGTCCGTTTTCCTCGGGTGAGTAATCGTGCCGACTGCTGTAGCGGCGTGCCCTGGCCGACTCCTCCTGCAAGACCCGTTCGAAGGCCGGACCGATCTCGAACCCGAACCGGCCGTAGATCTCCCTGACGGTCTTCTCCGGGTCGCTCACCAGGTCGTCGTACTTGACGATTATGTGGCTGTCGGCGGGTGCTCTTCCGAGCCTTTCAAGAGGATGGGTGTACCAGTGCCGTGCCATGTCGATGAGGTAGTCGCGCAGAGCGTGGTCCTCCCGAGGGATCCCCAGGACACGCCACGAAAACATCATCATGTTGACGTAGGAAGGAAGCATCTCCAGGGGGTTGCGGACCAGATAGATGATTTTTGCGTCGGGGAAGTGCTCGAGTACCGTATCCACTTTCGGGCAGAGGGCAGGGTTTTTTGCCAGGTAGTGTCGTTCTTCGGTCTGGGTTGCGGACCGGTGGGCATATACATGACGCCGAAGACAGCGTTTGTAGAAGGCCATGATGCGGTCTCTCGCTTCCCTGGGCAGCGCCGTGTCGAAGTAGGTGTACGGGATGGCCTCCTCGAGCAGGCCCGCGGACAGACCGGTCGTCAGGGCCGACCAGATGTGCAGCAGGAGATAGTCGTCTTCCTCCGGTTCTCGCAGCGAAACCTCGTGCATCACGTTCTGCTCGTGCCAGCCCTGCTCGGTCCTGTCCAGCCGCTTCTGCACCGGCCCGCCAATCCATCGATCGAATGCCGCCAGTCCTGCGACCATCTTGCGCTGTGTGATGGACGGCGCAAACAGGATTTCCCACATCTTCATCGTGGAGAAACGGTCCGCATCCTTCGCGATCAGGCGATGGAGGAAGGTCGTGCCGCTTCGCGGATTGCCGACGATGAAGACGGGAGACCTGACCTGCTCCTGTCGGTGTCCTCGAAAGAAGATGTTGTCCAGGAAAAAACCGAGCCAGATCGAGAGCTCGAGCAGTGGATATCCGAGGTTGAAGGCAATAAGGATAGCGATGCGCCGAGGTGTCCACCTTCCGTTTGCCAGCCAAAGGTACGTGAACCGGAAGAAGCCTCGGAAATTGAACACCATCTGTTGCAGTCCCATGGCGGCAAGGCCGCAAGCGAGAGATGGAAGAAGCGCTTGGCTGTTAGGTATTAGGTATAAGCCCACCCAACCCCTCCTC
This sequence comes from bacterium, assembly GCA_030609865.1. The sequence continues at coordinate 4,037 of JAUWSZ010000279.1, forward strand.
AGGTGGCATCCTCTTTCTGGGGGGGAAGGCTGGGAGCTAATACCTAATACCCAAAGGCCAAATGCCCATGGAGCCTCAGACCCGGAAGTCTGAATCAGGAATCACTGCCTGTCAAGCCGAGGGTTGGTGGTCTTGCTTTGTTCCTCCTGGCGTTCGGCCCGGATGGCGACGAGCTCGCGGTACCGTTTTCGCCTCTGCGTCCGCTCCCTCAGCCACAGGGTGCTGAGCAGGACGTTGAAGAGGACGAAAGCGCCCGCGTACAGGGCGAGCGTGAAGGCCCGCTCACGGCCCTGTGTCGTGATGGCCTCGGCGATGAAGTAGGTGTGGATCAAGGTCGACGGGATGAGACCGACCGTGGTGGCGACCAGAAAGAACATGGGCCGCACCCCGGCGAGGGCGGCACCGAAGTTGACGGCCGCGAAGGGAAGGGGCATGAACCGGGTCTGCACCAGGGGCCAGAACCCATGGCGCTCGAAGATGCTTTCGGCCCGCCGGAATCGCTGTCCCGTGACCCGGACGACGAAGTCCCGTCCCAAGAGCTTGGTGACCCAATAGGCCAGGGAGGCACCCAGGAGGAGCCCGACCATGTTGTAAATCGATCCGTAGAAGGCGCCGAAGGCCGCACCGCCCACGAGCAGAGGCACCGGCGGGAGTCCCAGGATGGACACGACGACGAAGAGCCCGATCAACAGGAGCGGTGCCCACCAGGTTCCGCGCAGCGTCTCGATGAGGGACAACACACGCTCTTCGGTGAGCACCTCGCCGATCGGCGTGAAGCGGACAAGGGCGATTCCCACCAGAACCAGCGCGATGAACAACGACATGCGCAGCCACACGTTTCTCGGAATCCGCCTTTTCACTGATCGGACATTCGACATTGCCGGATCATCTCCCTATTCAAGCTCCCGCCACGCTGTTCACGAGGCTGTTGAGAAACGGTCGTCCTGTGCGCAATGTCCGGTGCA
>JAUWSZ010000139.1 GCA_030609865.1 bacterium
AAATAAGGGGCCCTGGCCATGGCCTTGAACATGGCGAGCTTGGCCTTGACCGGAAGGAGGTCGTACATCTGTTTTGCGCGAAACGTCTGCATAAAGTAACGGTTCACCCTGGCGAACTCTGCCTGCCCCTTTTCCTTGTCCATGACCGTCAGGGCCGCAATCCTCCCGGAGACCAATGCCCCGTGAATCCCGAAGAGAAAGAAGGGGTCCATCATCCCGGCGATCGTGCCTGCCAGAATCTTGTCCCCGTGGAAGAGGCGCAGATTGGCCGGTCCGCCCAAGGGCACACGAAACACCACGGAACGCCACTCCGACACGGGGACGTCTATCTCTTCCCACCTCTTCAGATCCCGGACGAGGCTCTCCAGGTGGTTCAGGTTGGGAGGGTCTTCGAGGGGGAGCATGCCGTAGAAGAGTCGATTCAGGGCGGCAGCGTAAAAGTACTCAGAGGCATACTCGGAATAGATGCCCAGCCCATAGCCATCCAGTTCCGTGGGCTTGAAGACGTGCCGGGAGGGGATGTCCCGGTACGGGAGACCGAGGTTCTCGAACATGCGAGGGTCGAGGCCGGTGGCGATGATCGTGTCCGGGGGGAGGTCTTGGAGGCTCTCCACGCGGTGATCGAACTTGAAGGTCACCCCGGCCCTGTCCGCCAGCTCATGGAGCCTCGTGTCCACGGAAGAAGGCCGCGGGCCGCGCTCGACGATGCTCATGTCGTCCGGAAAGATGTTGACCCCGAGGCTGCCCAGGTACATGCGAAAGACCTTGGGAGCAACGAAGCAGTCGTCCAGCTCGATTCCGATGTATTCCCACACCTTCTTCTTGTTGATGGGGGTGATATGCAGGGACGGGTGGAGTTGCTTCGAGCCTCCAATGCGCGCCTCGGCTTCCAGCACGGTAACCTCGTAACCCGCCTTGGCCAGATTGATCGCGGCCACCATCCCTGCCAATCCCGCACCTACTACAACCTTTGCTGTCGTCTCAGACATGAAGTTCTCCTAGAAGGAATCCTCACTGAGCCGGGGGATTGCCGCGTCGCCTCCGGCTCCTCGCAATATCCTCAATCGTGCAAAAAATTACCGACCCCCGATCCCAAACCCCTGGATCCCCGCCTTCGCGGGGATGACGGCAAATAGGTGTTTTTCGACACCCTCCAAAGGGGAGAAGGAATTACTACTGAGCTTTTGCCTTTGCCCTGTCGGCTTTGTCCTCCATTCGGTTCGAGGACGAGGACGACGACGAGGACGAGCACGAGGAGGGGTTACGGTGACCCCTGATCCCCGACCCCTGACCCCTTTGTCGTCTTTCCTTTCACCGCGTTACTTCTCCCTTCACTCTGACCTATAGATGTGGTCCGGGAAGAACAGACTTTCGTTCTCGATCCGGGCCTCCTGCGCGTGGTGAACCTCGATCTGTCCGGCCAGGTACCCTTCGAGCAGTGTCTCCGTGTTGTCCGGCATCCACTCGATGTAGTTCCAGCCCTTGGCGATCTCCTTGGCCCGTAACGTGGAAACCACCTTTCCAAACGTGTGAGCGGGCCAGTCGGCCACCGTATCCTGCTCGAGCTCGACCACCTGATTCCCCAACTCAACCTTCGCCTTCCAGGCGGTCCCTCGTTCGGTGTACTGGGTGATCGTGCGGGAATCGGAGTGGGCTGTGCTCACCCCGTTCACGATCAGGTGGCCGGGATTGAACCCGGTCTCCCCCCTGCCCTTCCACACAAAGCCGGCGTCGATCTCGCCGTCCGTGTACTCGACCAGCCACATGGACCACTGTTTCTCGAGCTTGCGGATCAAGGGGAGATGGAAGTACATGACATCAGGATGACTGTAACTGGAATCCAGGAAGGTAAAGCCCTCCACCGGATCCCCGTTGATCTGGCCCGTGGCCTTTCCGATCTCACTCCTGTGCTGGATCGGAACCGGGATCCCCTCCTGCTCGGGCACCCAGAAGGTACAGGCCTGGCCGAGTTGCCGGACGTGGATTTCGAAACGGCCCTTCGCGTCGTACCAGTCAAAGCTGCCGACACGCACCTCGAGCCGGACGTTCTCCCCCACATACAGGACCCCATCGTCCGTCTCGGAGTACTCGAAGGGTTCGAACTGGTCGATCGGAAGCTCGGCGTAGAGATCAGGGGAGTTGTCGGTTAGGTTTCCCTTGTTCATTTCCATGAACATGTATGTGTGGGCATTGTTCTGGACGAGTTCGTCGAAGCCCCGCATCCCGTGGTACCGCTTGCCCGAGGCGCCCGTGAATATGCCCCCGGACCACATCCCGGCCAGGGTGTAGTCCTCCCTCGGGCAATATTTCCTCTGGTAGAAATCCAGTGTCGGCTGTTCCGTCCAGACCTCATACTTGATCATGGCGTTCTCCCATTGAGACTCATGCTTCTTTCTCGGTGCAAGGTCTAAATTTATAGGCGTAAATATCTTCTCCAAAATCGTTGGTCATCATCTTCTCGATGACCATCTCGACCTCCATGTCGAGCTGCAACTTCTCTTCAAATGGTTCGCAATCGGTCAGGAGGCTGTAAAGGCGGACTCCTTCCGGCAGGTCCACGTACCCGCATGCATAGGGCGTATCCAGCCCCAGCAGGGACATGGTGGCAATCGTAAACAGGGACAGCTTCCCCCGCTTACTCAGGGGCACTACATCCATGTTCCCTTTTTCCCAACAGTCGATACAAATCGTCTTCTTCGGGAAATAGACTCGGCCGCATGATCGGCACTTCGAACCCACCGTCATCGGGCCATCCGGACCCATGCCAAAGAAGTCAGGGTTCACCATTTTGTACGGGAATTCTTCGGCCAATGTTCTTCTCCTTCTATCGCACAGAAGCGCGAATCACTCGGATTGTGGTCTGTACCCATCCCCCACGGGCATCACATCCGGATGCATGATGTGGAGCGGGTCGGTCATCGCCTTTGCCCGGCAGACCAGGTCGTAGTACACGCCCAGCCTCGGGAGGAGCTCGTAGGTCCCCACGAGGTTCTTCGCGAATATCACGCCATGGTCCATCATCATCTCACCCATCTGCCTGAGCGTCAGGATGGCCCTTTTGACCTGCTCCGGATTGCCGGGGTCCCACCAGAAGTCGAATTCGATCGTCGTGCCGCGGCCAAAGGGCAGAGGCCCCTGGATGTGCGTCCCGGACATTGCCAGTGCATAGGAGATCTTCGGGTCGGAAGGCTTCCAGTAGCGCATGACGATGTTCTTGTAGTCCTCCATCAGCTCCGCCACCCGGTCCAGGCGACAATAGCCCGCAATCCACTGGAAGGACCCCTTCGGCTTCATCACCTTGCCGGCCTGGTAGATCTTCTTGAACATGTCCTTGTGCATGTTCACGCCGATCATCTGGGCGAGCATCTCTATGTTGGCGAGCTGAAGGTTGCACGACTCCGCCATCTCCAGCATGAGCTCTTCCCTGAGGGCCAGTTCCTCCTCGGTCAACCCGCACAGGATGAGGGTCAGCGCGTGCTCGGGGAACATGTGCATGAAGTCCGCCGGATTGTACTCCTCCGGCAGCATGACCAAGGCATCGGTGTGGCACATTTTGTAGATGAAGAGCATCAGGTTCTGCTGGGATATTTCGTAGAAGAAATCGATACAATCCTTGAGCGCATCGATCCCCTGCGAATTGGGGATCAGGTAATACAGCTTCTCGTGGGCCTGCTCCGGGAAGAGCTTGATCGTGATCTCCGTACAGATCCCCATCATCCCGTCCGCAGAGATGAACATCCCGGATACATCCGGGCCGGGACCGAATTGGACCGGCACGTCCCCGACGTTCGGGAAGGAGCCGGGTCCGAACTTCACGATTTCTCCGTCCGGGAGCACCCAGGTCATGTTCACGATGTTCTCGGAATGTCCGCCATGCTTTCCCGCAATGCCTGAGAACCCTCTGGACACGTAATTGCAGAGCGTGGAGGCGCTGCCCATGGTCATCGGTATGGCAGGCTTCAGGGGCAGCCCTTCCAGGGCAAAAAATTCATTGGCAACGGTATACACCCGGGCGTTCCCTATATAAGACTGAAGGGTGATGGTCATCCCCTCTTCATCCACGGAAATCACCTTGTCCATCCGTTTCAGGTCAACCAGGATCCCCCCCCACTGGGGCAACGCCGTGCCACCATGGTTGAAACCGGTCGAGTAGGGAACCACAGGGATTTTGTGCTCGTGGGCGATGCGCATGACCGCCTGCACCTCTTCCGTGGTAGACGGCAACACGACCAGGTTCGGCCATTTGCCTACCCGGGCCGTGAAATCCCGGGAATAGCAGGTCAGGATCGCAGGATCGTCACTGACCCAATCGGCACCCAGGGCCTCGACCAGCTTGTCGCGGACTTCAGAAAGGGTGTCTACGGTAAGGCCGTACTCGAAAGTCTGCTTGTATGCGTGCACCATTTACGTGTCTCCCTTTCGTACTGCCCATCATCCTCGTCCCCGCGCAGGCGGGGATGAGGATGCCGGCGATTCAACGTTTATCTACGCTCCCTCAAGGGAGAGGGAACGCCATCTGACTACTCACTCTGTCAAAGCGCCTCGCTCACGAGTTGCAGCAGGTCAAGCACACGGAGGCCCTCGGGTGCGGCATTGGCAGCGTCTTTCAGGTTCATCTCGCAGAAGGGGCAACAGGTAACCACCGCCTCTGCGCCTGTGTCAGCCGCCTCCTGCATCCTTTTCCTTGCCGTCTCCAAAGCCAGCTCCGGGTAGGCGGTCTTCACCCCGCCTCCCGAGCCGCAGCAGAGCGAATACTCCCGTATGCGGAACATTTCCCGAAAATCGACGCCCGGTAAGGCCTTCAGAACCTCACGGGGCTCGTCGTACAGGCCGCCGTATCGGCCGATATGGCACGGGTCGTGATACGTGACCTTGAGGTCCAGCTCGTTCTTGAACGTGAGTCTTCCCTCTGCTATGAGGCGGGCGATGAACTCGACCACGTGCATGACCTCGAAATCGAGCACCTCCCCGTATTCGTTCTTGAAGGTGCTGTAGCAACCGGCACAGGCCGTCACCAGGGTCTTGATGCCCAGGCCGTTCAGTTGCTCCACGTTTGCCCTCTTGTACTTCTCGAACATCTCCACGGCCCCTACCCGGAAGGCCGTGGATCCGCAACAGCGCTCCTTGGCACCCAGGATGCCGAAGTCAACCTTCCCGAGCGCGAGAACCCTCGCAGTGGTCTGCGAAACTTCGGTGAGGTCGGCCACGTACGACTCGTTGCATCCGGGGAAAAAGAGCACCTCCACCTTTTCCTTGGAGGCATCCTTGAGCTTCAGGTCCTTGAGCTTCTTCGCCCACTTGGCGCGAGCCGCCCTCGGGCTCATCCAGGGGTTATCGTAGTTGAGGATGCTCTGGATCAGGACATGGTGCGGCTCCAACGGGCCGTGCCCCAGCTTGATCAGGTGTTGTTTCAATGCCAGGCCCACGTTCATCGGCTCCAGGCCCTTGATCGGGTGGCAGTTTTCCTGACAGTGTCCGCAGGAGGTGCAGCTGAACACGATCTCCTTCATCTTTTCCGTGATTTCCACCTCCGGGTCGTCCACGGTCAGGGCCCGGACGAGTTCGTGCCGCCCGGGCGCGAAATAGGCTTCGAACTTGTACTTCGTTCCTGTCGGGCAGTTCTCCCAATAGTCCGGGTGGATCATCTTCTCCGGGTTCACACCGCGACACAGCCCGCAACGAACGCACTTCCAGGCCATATTCCTGTATTCCATCAGAGAACTGACGGAGTCTCCAATCTTCTTCTCTTTAGCCATCGATCAAACCCCCTTGACCAGCTGATCCGGATTGAGGATTCTGTTGGGATCCATCATGTTCTTGACCCGCCTGATCTGCTCCAGGTACGCAACATTGCCGGCATAGAACCGCTCGGCGATTTTCCCCATAGGGCGGTCAAAATAGGCGCCCTTTTCCAACAAAAGGTCGTTTACGTCTTCGTATGTTTCCGCCAGATCGTTCGGGTACGGCTCCAGGTAGTCGAACTCGCACCACGCCGCCCGGCCGTAGCCATGGGCAACGAACAACTCCGCCAGGCCCTCTCCCCCCGCCCGGGAGGCGACCAGGTCGTGGAATTCGGAAACGCGCGACAGGAACGTGTAGAACCCGTGGCTATGCTCAGGACGCACCCAGACGCTACGGAGCGCTTTGCCCAGGGGGTCGCCCAGGTCGGGCAGCTCCTTGCCCCCCAGGGCGATCGCGTCCTTTCGACAGACGTCGGCATAGAATTCGACATGGCGCGGGTGCCCCTCGCAACCGAGGACGAGCAGCCACGGCGGGATGGACCCGGGGAGATCCGGTGCGAGCCGGCGGAGATACCGGCCGTTCATGACCAGGGCCTGATCACAAACCTCTTTGCGAGGGATGTTTCGGATGGCGGTCAGGGCCGGCGCCAGATCATCGTATCCGAAGGTGAGGTGCGTTTCCGCCTTGGGAACAGGGTAGATCCAGATGCTGCCCCGCACCGGAATCCCATAGATATCCTCTGCCCCTATGTACCAGCGGGAGACGTTTGGGCCGCCATCATCTTTGGAATCGCATCCGTTTTCGTCCAGGGCGTGCGACCCTGTCAGATGCACCCGCCCATCGGCAAGCACGACCCTGAGATTCGCAACCTGCACCTCCGGGTAACGTGCGGCAGACTGCATGATCACGCGGGAGACCATGTTGTCGAGCACATAGGGTGAGGTCGCCGCGGCCGGCATCAATGTCTTGAGACCCTGCGTCTCGAGCGCCTCGCCCAGCTGGTCCCACGTAACCCCCCGTTGTATGTGGGCGGTCAGGTTCCGCTTGTCC
>JAUWSZ010000694.1 GCA_030609865.1 bacterium
CATAGATGGGAAGGGTTCGAGGCCTTGCTCGATCGCTCGCAAATGGTGATTGTCAGTGAAGAAGACATCGCCGGCGAACGGGGGTTGGTGGAGGTCTTTCGAAAACATGCGCCGATCGTCATCCTGACCCGGGCCGGACAAGGGGCGATGGTCTTTGCCGGGAAGCGGACCCTCACGTTGGGGGCCTACCCTGCACGGGAGCGGGACCCCACCGGGGCGGGAGACTGCTTTGGCGCGGCCTTCCTCGTTCGATACGCAGAGACGGGGGACATCGAAGAGGCGGGGCGGTTTGCCTCCTGCGTTGGGGCCTGTGTCGTGGAGAAGGAGGGAATCGCTGGAATCCCCACACGGGAATTTGTCGAAGACCGCATGGGCCGGGAACAGGTTGCCTGCGCCTGGGACGCGCGTTGAAGGTTGTGCAAGACGCAGCGGGGGCAGGCTCCCCCGGGGGTCCGGCAGAGGAATCGGCTCCATGGACGCGCATACGAATTCTGCTCACACTTGCCGTCATTCCCGTGCAGGCAGCCTTTTTATAGGGGCAGTTCATTGGACTTTTTTACCTTTCCAGGAAGTGCTAAAGCCTGTCATTCCCGTGAAAACGGGAATCCAGGGGTTGGGCGATGGGTAAGGAGTTCTGGGTTTACATAATGGCCAGCAAGCGTAACGGGACGTTGTATGTCGGGGTGACGTCCGATCTGGCCAAGAGAATATGGGAGCATAAGAACGGATTGGTTGAGGGGTTCACTCACAGATACCAAGTGGACAGGCTCGTCTATTGCGAGCCGTTTGACGATGCGGAAAATGCCATAACCAGAGAGAGACAGCTGAAGAAATGGCGAAGAGCGTGGAAGATCGAATTGATAGAGAATAGTAATCCCGAGTGGAGGGATTTGTATGACGAGATCAACGCATAGAATGCTGGGACTGGATCCCCGCTCCCCGCCTGCGCGGGGACAAGCTTCGCGGGGATGACAGATGTGGTGCTGAGGGAATCCTGCTGGAGCCTGACCCCGCACAGAGGCGGACGGGAATGACGGCCAAGGTGCTGGGAGGTTGCCGCGTCGCCTCCGGCTCCTCGCAATGTCCGCTTTGGTGGCCGGGGAGGCGGGGCCTGATCCCCGACCCCTGACCCCTGATCCCTGCTTTTCCCTTTCACCTTTGCCTTGTGGCTATTAGCTGTTAGGTATTAGCTGCCAGCCATCGCCCCACCGCCAAGACACCCGCCAAGGGGGAGCGGGGTGGGCTAATACCTAATACCTAATTGCTAATACCTAATTCTGCTTCCGGCGCGTGCGGGTCCTCAGTTGAGGTGCTTGTCGTTGCTGTTGTCGGCGGGGGTAGGCTTAGGCTGGTGAATCGGGAGGGCGACGCGGAAGGTGGTTCCCTGATTGGGCTCCGAGGTGAAGGTGATTTCCCCGTGATGCTCCTGTACGACCTTTCGGGCAACGAGGAGCCCGAGCCCGGTGCCCTTGTCCCCCTTCGTGGAGAAGAAGTTGTCGAAGACCTTGTTGCTCCACTCGGCAGGAATGCCCTTGCCGTTGTCGGCGACCTCGTAGACCACTCGGTCAGGTCCCTGCGGAGAAGCTCGAAGGCAGATCCAGTGCTCCTGCTTTGAAAAATCAAACTTGCAGGCATCGATTGCGTTCGAGATGAGATTGCTCAACAGGTTGTGCACCGCATCCGGATCGAGTTCGGCATCGGGGATCGCGCCCTCCACTTCCAGTCTCAACTCGATTTCGTCGGTCTTTGCCTTGTTCTCGAAAAGCTCGTACACCTCCCGGGCAATGCCGGCAGGATCCACCTTCTTGAATCGGTGCTCCCGCTCCTTGGCGCAGTAGAGAAGGTCTTTGACCATGTGGGAGACCTTGTCCACGTTCCTGTTGACCATGTCCCATCCTTCCATCAGAAGGTCGTCGTCCTTCTGTTCCAGGGCGGTGCTCACGACGAAGATGCCGCCCTCGAGCCCCATCAGCAGGTTCTTGATCGTGTGGGCCATGCTGGCCACGGCCTGCCCCATCAGGATCAGCTCTCGCTGGAGTTTCTTCATTTCCGTGATGTTCGTCGACATCTCCATGACGGTCTCGATTCGACCCGACTCGTCGCGAATCGGTGCCGCGAAAACGATGACGTTCGCCTCTTCGCCGTGCTTGGTGACGACCACCTCTTCACTCGAATGTACTTCGCCATCCCGGAAGGTCTTCTCCACCGGACAGTCCTCGCATATCTGTTCGGCCCCCTTGTAGCTCCGGTGGCATTTCTGGCCTTCCCGGTCGCCGAAGTCCCGTCGGAACATCTCGTTGGTCTGGAGGATCGTGAAACTCCTGTCCTGGATCGATATGTAGCAGGGGACGACGTCGAAGAGCTGTTCGTACTTCTTCCGTTGGGTCTCGAGCTCGGTCTGCAGCCTCTTTACCTCGGTGATGTTCGTGGACATCTCCATGACGGCGTAGATGTTCCCCGCCTCATCACGAATCGGTGAGGTATACACGATGACGTTCGCCTCTTCGCCGTCCTTGGTGACGACCACCTCCTCACTGGAATGCACCTGGCCATCCCGGAAGGTTTTCTCCACCTGACAGTCCTCGCATATCTGTTCGGCCCCCTTGTAGACCCGGTAGCATTTCTGGC
>JAUWSZ010000547.1 GCA_030609865.1 bacterium
TATCGGCCTGATCGGACATTGAGGGCAGGGCGCATCCTCCAATCCAAGGCAAACAGATGGACGGGTCTGCAGAGGAGGAAGGGAATTGAAGGACAGGTTGCGGTGTATTTTGATCGTGGGTTTCGCCTTCTTGGTGGGATGTCTCTGTGATGACTACCATGCATTGCCGGATGGCGAGGGCTACGGAATCCTAGGGGATTCCATCATCGGGACAGGATCGGATGACTGCTCCAGTGTCGGACATCTTCTGAGTATTTTGTTGGGCGAGAAGGTGCTGGATTTGGCAAAGGGAGATGCGAAGATGAACTACATCGCCGCTCAGTATCCCGCACTCAAGGAACAGAGGCCCCACATGCATACGGTGATCGCGAACGGAGGGGTGAACGATATTATGTCTGGGGAAGAGGCGGGAATAGTAGCGGATGAGATTCTGGATCTATTCGAGACAGTTCTCTCAGATGAGAAAGAACTTATTTTTCTTCTGCCATACAGGATGCTAGGCTCAAAAGGAGAGGAGTTCAATCCTGTGATCGACGAAATGGATGATCAACTCCTTCTTGTTTGCGATCAAATAGGAGTCGCCTGTTTGGATATGCGGAATGCTTTTGAAGGACACCCGGAGTACTATGGTGATCACGTGCATCCTAAACTAGAAGGACGTCAAGTTCTAACGTACGAGATCTTCAGCAACCTCTAACCTGCAGTGGTCTATCGATCCTTGGTACAGCCCTACCGACGTGCACCATGTTCATATGACAGTTGCCGCGAGTACAGAAACGTAACCCCATCGGGTCCATTCTCGGGGAAGTCGTGAGGATTCCCGTACCCGCCGTTGGTGCCTTCTCCCGCCGGGACCATCGTCAAGGATGTCTTCGCGTGTTTCATTCGGTCACCGTTCAGATGGGGTTCGGCTTTCCGGGGAGGTGGCGGTCATTCTGTGAGCAGGTGTACAACACCCTCTGGAGATTCGCTTCGAAAGGCAATACAAGCAACGATATCAGCATCTTGCGCGCGTGAATACGGACTTCGAGCGGTTCCATCGTTTGTTCCGGAAGAGCGCCTCCCCCAGGCCGGACGGGGATGTAGCGCAAGCGCGGTTCTCCCCCGGCAACCTGCCTCGGCTACGAAATCCAGCCATGATCACCTCATACCAAAGGCCTCTGGTCCGGTTTTTGCAAATTTTCAACAAACGAAATTGGCAGCAGACAGATCCCTGCTCAGGTGTCGGCTCCAAACGAGACACGAGACAGGGTACGAGGAGTCCGGGTGAGCACGTCTGCAAGCGCGATCGAGAACCTGCTCTCAAAATACCGTATAGGGGAGCCCTCTCTGCAGAAGGACCGCCGTCGCTCCAAACGATATCGAATGAACATGCCTGCAAGGTTCCGGATCTATGTTCCTTCGCGACCAGAGAATTCCTCTACGGAAATTCCGGCACAAGTCATCGACCTCTCCAGGACGGGAATCGGTCTTCTGGCTGACAGCGTTGAGAATGCGGGCCTGCATATCATGCACCCCTGGCCGGCCACATCTGAGCAATGTCTACTGGAAATCCAGGTCGTGTACGGCAAGACACCCCTGACACTGCAAGGCAAAGCTGCGTGGTACTCACAGCACGAGGACAAAAAGCCCTTTGGGTTTCGGATCGGGATCGAGCTCCTGTATCTCACCGTGGAGTTGAAAGAGAGAATTCGAGAGTTGATCGAACTGAAGGCCGGCGGCGGGGACTGACCCCTGACCCGAATTGGCCATTAGCCGTTAGCTGTTAGGTATTAGCTCCCAGCCGCCCCTCCCCGTAAGGATGTACGCCAAGGGGAGAGGAGTGGGCTAATACCTAATAGCTTTTTCGCCCTTTCGCCTTGCGGCGCAAGCCGCATCAGGATTCCAGCAAGGAGAGGCTGCCATGGTGGCGAGAAACAGGGTCAAGTGTTCGTACATCGTGCTTTTTCTCTGCTTCGCCCTCCTTGCGCCGATGGTTGAAACGGAGGCACAGCGGCAACACACGTGGCAGGGAAGAGGTCAGGACGTTGATGAGGATCGATGGAGTGAGGGGTCGGCGAGGCTCAACCGCCTCAAGGTCGACAGGGAGGGGAATTGGCGGGCCACGGAACAGGACGACACATCCGAGAATGAGCCCGTTGACGAGGAGCCTGCAAGCATTCAGCGTCTCCGGGAGGAGGGGGAGAAGAGACAGCGGGCCGCACAACTCGTCTGGGAGAGACGTGCGAAAGAGATTCAAAAAAAGTGGGGGAGCGTCAGGGAATCCAGCCCCACCATGTATGTCGAGTATACGAAGGACAACGATGCCTTCGGTGGGATTGACTTCGGAAGAGGCTTTCTCGAGGTCGGTGCCATCGCTCCCGTCTTCTTCCAGGATGCGCCCGTACGGGTCGAGCGACTCCTGTCGGAGAGACTGTCCTTCCTGTTGCGGGGGCAGAGCCTTCCCGGCGTACGTGACCTGGAAGGCCAGGTCAGGATGCCGGGCACAGGCCGCATGATCACGCAGGCGGAGGTCCAGGAATTCTCGCGGTATTTGGTGCGATCCGGGGAGCCGCCTCAAAGGTATACGGCCCCGGATGGCGTGAGGCGGCTGCGCAAGCAAATCAAGATCGAGCTCGTCCCGGACCACCTGCAGACCCGGGTGCGCCTGTATCTTCCCTACGTGCAGAAGGCCGCGCGAATCTACGAAGTCGCGCCGGAACTCATCCTTGCCGTCATGCAGACAGAGTCTGTCTTCAATCCCCGTGCCGTATCCCATGCGGGCGCTGTAGGCCTCATGCAACTCGTGCCCAGTTCAGGGGCCCTGGAGGCCAGCAAACTCGTCTACGGTGAACCCAGACTCCTGACACGGGAGGAACTCTCCAGGCCGGACCAGAACATCGAACTCGGCGCAGCCTACCTGCGTATTCTGCTGAGAAGACATTTCAGTGAGTACAGAACGGAACCCAGGAAGATGCTCTTCCTGGTCATTGCGAGCTATAACTGCGGGCCTCGACGGGTGAAGACGGCCCTCGGAGAGCAAGATACAAGAAGCCTCAGCTCCGCCGAACTCTATGACCTCCTGTTGCGTGTGGTGCCTCGCGAGACCCAGGTGTATCTGCAGCGCGTCGTCCGGAACATGAAGCAGTACAGATCGATCCTGGGGAAAACCCCGTGGATGAGGTTCGTGATTGCCGACTTCTCAGGACCCAGCATTGCTCAGCTTCTGCTGTAGTGCGCAATCGCAGTAGAAGGATATTCTCGGACAGCCTCCTAGCAGCCCGTTGAAAAAGTGGCTGTTGGAGGCTGTTCAAAAAGTTCCAGATGCA
>JAUWSZ010000538.1 GCA_030609865.1 bacterium
GTCCTGCACCGTAAAGACGAGGAAATTCCCGGAAGCCTCTTCCGCCGCCCGGTTTCGTGTTCCGCCGTGGGAGAACCGAGCAGGTTCGATCGGAATGACGCGCGCATCGAACTCGTGGGCCAAAGCGACGGTGTTGTCCGTGGAATCCGAGTCCAGGATAAGGATTTCCACATTCTTGACCTTGCGCTGCTTTCGAATGGCGTCCAGAAGGTCCCGGAACCCGGGGCCGGCATTCCTGGTGGGGATAACAACGGATATGGTCTCTTCGATCGAGGACAGGGAGCCTGTGTTGTCAATGGGCTCCAGCTTGATATCCGTTATCATTGTTCCGCTTCCTTTGTGGCTGGTTGTTGTCTCGGCAGATTGAGCAAACCGCTATTGGCACGAATTCCGACGGATCCGTTGAAGACATCGAGTCATTTGTTTTGTCGGGGTAGCAATTCATATGCCACGACCTTGCGAACCACTCTGCCCTCGTTCCGACGAGAGGGCCCCCTGACGTCAGGATGGTTCCCTTTTGCTGGAGGTCCTCGATGAAAAGGGAAATAGACGCGAAAAGCGAGGGAAAAGGCCCTGTTGCGGCGGCTGGTAGCGGGAGATTCGTCGCGGGCTGACAGGTAAGATCACCTGACGGGTGTCGTTCGAATCGAAAAAGCAGTGTAGGAGCAACCCTCCTGAATGCTGTTTCCGGTCTCCCTGGGAAGAGCTTGGAAGCCAAAGACGTCAAAATTCAGAACAGAATGCCTGTTGCATTGACGGTCTACAACGACCCGCCTTTCGACCTTCCGGAGATCTAAGGTGTTCGGGATGTGCTTACCTGGTCGGATTCAACGATGGAGAGGGTCCCTTGCCAAAATCACGGACAGGACTTTTGAGCCGCTGTACTAATCTCTCGTGAGTTGGCGGTACTTGATGCGATGGGGCTGGTCGGCCGCGGCCCCCAGGCGTTCCTTCCTGTCCGCCTCGTAGTCGGTGTAGTTCCCGTCGAACCAGACGACCCCGCTGTCCCCCTCGAAGGCAAGGATGTGGGTGGCGATCCGGTCGAGGAACCAGCGGTCATGGCTGATTACCATCACGCAGCCGGCGAAGTTGTCCAGCGCGTCCTCGAGGGCCCGTAAGGTGTTCACGTCCAGATCGTTCGTCGGCTCATCGAGGAGGAGCACGTTCGCCTCTTCCTTCAGCATCCGGACCAGGTGGACCCGGTTTCGTTCCCCTCCGGAGAGCGTCCCGACCTTCTTCTGCTGGGCCGTCCCGGAAAAGTTGAACCGCGCCACGTAGGCGCGGGAATTGATTTCCCGGTTGCCGAGCTGGATCATGTCCTTGCCCTCTGATATGGACTCCCAGATGGTGTGATCCGGGTTGAGCGCATCCCGGCTCTGATCGACGTATGCAAGCTTCACCGTCTCACCGATCCGAATCGCGCCGGAATCGGGCGCTTCCTGGCCCGTGATCATCCGGAACAGGGTGGTTTTCCCCGCGCCGTTCGGGCCGATGATGCCCACGATCCCGCCGGGCGGAACGGAAAAGGAGAGATCCTCCATGAGGAGTTTGTCCCCGTACGCCTTGCTCACCTTGTCCGCCTCGATGACCACGTCGCCCAGCCTCGGACCGGGTGGGATATAGATTTCGAGATCCTTGGAACGCTTCTCACTGTCCTGCGCGAGCAGGGCCTCGTAGGAGTTGATGCGCGCCTTGCTCTTGGCGTGCCGTCCCTTGGGCGACATCCGGATCCACTCCAGCTCGCGCTGGAGGGTCTTCTGCCGCTCCGTCTCGGTCTTTTCCTCCTTCTGCAGCCGCTTCCGCTTCTGCTCGAGCCATGAGGAGTAGTTCCCCTTCCAGGGGATCCCGTGCCCCCGGTCCAGTTCAAGGATCCATCCGGCCACGTTGTCGAGAAAGTAGCGGTCGTGCGTGACGGCGATAACGGTCCCTTCGTAGCGTTGCAGGTGCTGCTCCAGCCAGGCCACGGTCTCGGCGTCCAGGTGGTTCGTCGGCTCGTCCAGGAGCAGGATGTCCGGTTTCTGGAGCAGGAGCCGGCAGAGGGCCACCCGGCGCCGCTCTCCGCCGGAGAGGATCTTCACCGGCTGGTCGCCGTCCGGGCACCGGAGGGCATCCATCGCCATCTCCAGCCTCGAATCCAGGTCCCACGCATCCGCGGCGTCGAGCTTCTCCTGCACGTCCCCCTGCCGTTCGATGAGCGCCATCATCTCGTCGTCCGACATCGGCTCGGCCAGGTTCTCGCTGATTCGGTTGAACTCGGCGAGCAGCTCCACCGCCTCGCCTACGCCTTCCTCGACGATCTCCCGTACCGTCTTCGAGTCGTCCAGCTCCGGCTCCTGTTCGACCAGGCCCACCGACTTGCCGGGCGAAAGGTGCGTCTCCCCGTTGAACTCCTGGTCCACGCCCGCAAGGATTCTGAGGAGCGAGCTCTTTCCCGAGCCGTTCAGGCCCAGCACGCCGATCTTCGCGCCGTAGAAATAGGAAAGGGAGATGTCCTTCAGGACAGGCTTCTGGTCGTAGTACTTGCTCACCCCGATCATGGAATAAATAATCTTGTTCGGTTCGTCGCTCATGGTCGTTCACGTCCTCCGCGCTCTCAATGCTCTTCGGTCAAGTCTCCGCACCCGGCCACCTTGTTTGTCTAACTATACTACACCGGAGGCTCGCCTGCAGCAGGGTTGCGGCAATTCCTGGTCATCGATTCGAGGCCGTCCCGGCTCCCCGGCGCCGTTTTGCCCAGAAGAATGTGTAAGCACCCGATATTCATGCAAAAAACTCATGTAGAACCCGTGTTGTGCCGAATTAAGGGGCAAAGAGGCAGACTTTCCCGTCAAGGGACGGGATTTGCCGAGGTTCGAAGGGACCAATGGCCTACCCAGGAGAGCAGACCGCGCGGAAATTGGTGACGGACGAGTCCGATCGCACCGATCCGATTGCATCCGAGCAGGATACCGGCAGACTGGCCGCACGCTGGTGCCAGCCGGATCCCGGCGGCGGGGGATCTCGTCGCGACGCGACCCTCCGGGAGCTCAAGAGGGCCTGCAAGAAGGGTGAGGCGGTGAACGGCCACGGGCCCGGCGGCATGGACCTGCGCGGAATCGACCTGGCAGGCGAGGACCTTGGCGGGCTGGATCTCTCCCGATGCGATCTTTCCGGGGCGAACTTGAGCGGCGCCGACCTCGGGAACTCGAATCTGAGCTGGGCCCGGCTCTCGGGAGCGAGCCTGAGCAAGGCCCGGCTGGACGGATGCGAACTGCTCGGCTCGGACCTTTCGTCCGCCAACCTGAACGAATGCCACGCGGAGAGAGCCGGTTTCGGGGGGGCCGACCTCACCGGCGCCAGCCTGATCAGCGCCCACCTGAAGGATGTGACATTGAGCAA
>JAUWSZ010000568.1 GCA_030609865.1 bacterium
CCTCGAGGGTCCCCTCCACGATCACACGTCCTTCGTCCACGGAATACGTTTCGATCCGAATCGATCTCGTGTGTACCTTCTCGCCCTTGAGCTTGTCCAATGATGCCATTGAGCGTCTCCTTGTGTCGAAGAGTTAGCCATTAGCTATTAGCGATTGAAATTGAATACAAGCCGATAGGTCGCGCTATTCGGCCAATCAATAGTGCAGCATATCATGAACCCTTCACAGCAGGCCTTCTTCTTGCGCCAACAGCTAAAAGCCAAAAGCTAATAGCTTCTAAATCCCGAGTTCGTCCGCTACACGGGAACGATGGAGCCATGAAGCGCCGAAGGCCATTTCCGAGGCCTTGGCGTGCTGCGAGTAGAGGTGCATGTCATGTTCTTCGGTGAAGCCGATGGCCCCGTGCAATTGATGGCCGATGGCCGCGCATTTCTTGTAAGCGTCGTTGCACCATGCCGTTGCCATGGCGATGTCCTTGTCGGCAGGAAGGCCCTGGCTTAGCAGCCAGGCGGCCTGGGTGGCGACGAGCCTCGTCGTCTGCAGGTATGTCGCCATCTCGAAACAGGCGTGATGCACCGCCTGGAGGGCGCCCAGGGGGCGGCCGAATTGATGGCGTTCCTTGACATGGGCGACCGTCATCTCGACGACCCGTTCCATGCCTCCGAGCATCTCCGCGCACTTGAGCACCGTTGCCCTGGGCCAGATACGGCCCAGATGGGCGCCTCCCTGCCCGGGACCGCCGACGATGCGATCCGCATCGACTCCGGCCCGGTCGAATCGAAGGGCAAAGGTCCTTTCCTTTGTCAGTGTGTCCAGCGGGGCAATTTCGACTCCGTCGGTCTTCGGGTCGACCAGGAAGAGGGTCGGGCCGTCGCTCGCCGCCCCCTCGATCTTGGCGCATAGAAGAATGTCCCCGGCCACGTGGGCAAAAGGTACGAGCAGGCGGGTCCCGGTCAGTTCGTAACCGCCGCCGTCCACCTGATGAGCCTCTAGGGTCGGATCATCGAAATCGGGCCGCCCCTCGCCGTCCAGCAGGGCCACGGTTACGATTTTCTCGCCCCGGATCATGTGTGGCAGGAGGGCCTCCTTCAGGCGTGGATCTCCTGCCTCCTCGATCAGCAAACCGGCGAGAAACGCACTGCAGAAGAACGGGCTCGGTAAGCGCGCCCTGCCCATTTCCTCCACCAGGGTGAAGAGATCGAAAAAGGCGCCTCCGTACCCCCCGTACGCTTCATCGTTGACCAACCCCAACCACCCGAGGCTGGCCATCTGCCGCCACACGTCTCTCGAATACCCTTCTTCTGTGGCCAGGATCTCTCTCACCCGTGAAGAGGGGCACTGCTCGCGAAAGAACTTCCGCGCCGTGTCCCTCACGATCACGGTTTGTTCGTCCATGCCGAAATCCATCTGGTTTGCCTCCCCGGCTGGATTCAAAGGATGAGCGCGTGCCGCCTTACTTCCTCGGCAATCCGAGTCCTCTCAGGGCCACGATGTTTTTCAAGATCTCCACACTCCCCCCCTGCAGGGTGTAGCTCGGCCCCCACAGGAGGCTTTCCGCCAGGTCTCCCCGGAGAGGAGACCCGGAGACCCCCCTGCGTATCTGGCAGACAGGGCCCAGGACCTGCGAGGCAAGGTCGTTCACTCGCTGTTCGTACTGGGTGCAGAAGGCCTTGCACAGAGCTGCCTGGGTCGTGGGGGCCTTCCCCTGATCGATGGTCCAGGCCGTGTAGTAGCAGAGCAGGCGGCCGACGCTGTACTCGATCTCGAGCTGCGCAACCTGGTCCCTGGCCCAGGCGCGCAACGCTTCAGGCGTCTCCGACGGATCCATGTCCCGGAGGTGCTGCTTGAGCTGTTCGAAGAGGGGGTAGTTCTGCATCAGCCTTTCCAGGCCCGCCCTCTCGTAGTCCATCTGGGCCATGATCTGCTTGAAGCCGGCGTTTTCCTCGCCCACCAGGGATCTGGCAGGGATCCTCACGTCCTCAAAAAAGACTTCGTTGAAGCTGCTCTCCCCCGCCATGTTGACGATCGGCCTGACAGTGATCCCGGGAGTCTTCATGTCGACGATGAACTCGCTGGCGCTCCGGTACCGGTTGGCAGACGGGTCCAGATCGGTCCTTGCCAGCAGCCAGCCGTAGTCGGCCGCGTGCGCAGCGGAGGTCCACACCTTCTGGCCGTTCACGATGAAGTCGTCTCCGTCTCGGACCGCCGTGGTGGTCACGCCGGCCAGGTCGGAGCCGGCGTTCGGCTCGCTGAAGAGCAGGCAGAAGGCGACGCCTTCGTCTGCCCGGACGATACGCGGCAGGAAGAACTCTTTCTGCCATTCCGACCCGAAGTGGATGAGGGCCGGACCTACCTGGCGGTCCGCGAGGAAGTGATAGCCGATCGGAGCTTGGACCCGGAAGAGTTCCTCCATCAGAATCGCCTTCTCCACATACGGGCGGCCTTGGCCACTGTGCTTCCTGGGCCATGTCATTCCGATCCAGCCCCTTTCCGCCAGCTTCCGGGAAAACTCCCTCGAGCCGGGCTGGAACAGGTCACCGCAGCGGGTGGAGAAAGAACCGGCCTCGATCTCCGATTGCAGGAATTCCCTGACTTCTTCACGGAATTTCTCTTGAGCCCGGGTGAAGGTAAATCGCATGCAGAACTCCTTCGAGCCCCCTGTCCTGACATCATCGGGGGCGGCTTTCCCTAAGCAGGTGGGTCGAGAAAGCCATGGGGATCCTATGGGAAATCGTAGGCGATACGCAACCTGTAGGTAAAGCTTACAGGCAAACGAGGCAGGTGCACTCCTCCCCTTCCGGGCAGGCAGGCCCCGAAGCGGGGCAGGGGCCAAAGCCGCACTGCTCGCTCTCGCAATCCTGGTCGGACGCACAGAGCTCACCCGCGTCCTTGCCGTCCCCGCAAGCCGCGAAGGCGAAGCAGGAAAGGACCAGGAGGAAGACAGGGATCAGCCTCTTCATGACGACGGGCTCCTCGAGAGAGTGATCGAGATTTCGGTGTATCCTACCGAAAAAGGCTCCGCTTTGGAAGCCCGGGGAGTGTCGTGGGTGTGGGGGCTGACGCATTGATCCAGGACGACTTCATGGTCTTCCAGGAGGCTGTTGAAAAAGTCCCATCTGCGGCGTTCGGCTTCATCCCTCGTCATTCAACGTACAGGAAGTACGCCTCATTCCTCGGGATCTTGCCTGCCTTGCATCTGGAACTTTTTGAACA
>JAUWSZ010000436.1 GCA_030609865.1 bacterium
AAATGCACGATCGAGGTGGACGGGAAGCCCCAGGCCTGGGATGGCCTCGACATCCTGCATTTCGAGGATGCCCTCATCAAGGAGAAGCACACCTACGCAAAGGCGGACGTGCCCAAGCTCGAGGCCGTGTAAAAAAAGAGGGGAGAATGTCTGCAGCCAATCATGATGCAAAGGCCGAATCCGATGCGCCCCAAACCCTGTTGGTCCAGGGAGGTCCCGTCCTCGTCCTGGACGGCAAGACGCCTCCGCAAGAGGCGATCGTCCTCAGGAACGGCCGCGTAGCAGCGGTTGGGACCACCGAGGCGATGAGGATCGTGGCCGGCCCTGGAGCCGAGCACCTGGACGTGCGCGGCTGCACGGTCATGCCGGGCCTCGTGGACACCCATCCGCACCTCCTCCATTTCGGCGTCATCAGCTACCCGCTGGTCGATCTGGCCGACGCGAAGAACCACGGCGACATCGTCGAACGCATCCGGAAGAAGGCTGCTGAGAAGGAGCCGGGAAAGTGGATCTTTGCCACGCCCGTGGGCGAACCACACTATTTCCTGCGCCGTTCTTACCGTGATCTGAAGGAAGGGGCGCTGCCCGACCGGCTCGTGCTCGACCGGGCCACCACGGCTCACCCCGTGATGATTCAGGCCTGGGCACCGGTTATACCGAACGTCTGTGCCCTGAACACTGCAGGGTTTGCCGCGCTCGGCATCATCCGGGACACGCCCGATCGTGTGGAGAACGTCTGGATCGAAAAAGACCGACAGGGGCAGCCCACCGGGATTCTCCGAGGCTCGGTGAACCTCTACTACACGAACGATTCGTTCATGGACTCCCTGCTCAGAGACCTGCCTCTACTCGACCCGGACGCCGCCTTCCCGGGGACCAAGCGGGCCATGGCCGAATACAACCGCATGGGGGTCACGACCGTATACGAAGGCCACGCCATGAGCCCCCTGGAGATGGAGGTCTACCGGGTGCTGCGTGCCGAGGGGGCGCTCACGGTCCGGGTCCTGATGGCCCTCGAGTCGGAGATTTACGGGGTGCCCTGGGCACAGCCCCTCACGGACGAAGAATTCGACAACAACCTCGAACTCGCGCTGTCGATGACCGACGTGTGCGACGATCTCTGTCGCACGAACGGCGTGACCGTGTCGCGCGGCGGCCCCTGCTGGCCGGGCTTCATTCGCATGCACGAAACCTACCGCGGGCCTTACGGAGAGCCGACACGCGGGTTCACCTTCGTCTCGGGCGAGAAGGAGGCGAGAGCCATCGAGTACTGCGCCGCCCACGGCCTCCGGCTCAACTACATCGGTGCCGGGGACCGCGACCACGACGAGTTCCTCGACCGGGCAGAAGCGATCCTGGAGCTACACCCGAAAGCAGAGCGCGATTGGATCCTGCAGCACGTCTTCCTGCTCAAGGAGGAGCAGGCCCGGCGGTACGCCGGCCTCGGGTTCCAGGTAACGACCAGCATGTCTTTCTCATGGGCAAAGGGGGACCTGTTTGCAGAACGCATGGGCGAGCATGTGCTGCAGGATCTCATCCCCTTACGGAGGATGCTCGACGCCGGACTCACGGTGGGATGCGGTACGGACTGGGGGCCCAAGAACATCTTCGAGCACATTCAGCTGGCCGAAACCCATCGCTTCTGCGTGAGCGGCCGCCAGAACCTCGGCCCCGGCCAGCCCGTGACGAGACGGGAGGCGCTGTTGATGTGGACCCGCGACGCTGCGCGCGTGCTCGGATGGGAGGGGGTGGGCACCCTGCAGCCGGGCAGCCACGCCGACCTGATCGTGGTCGATCGAAACCCGCTCACATGTGACATGGACGCGCTTCCCGGGACGCAGGTGCTGCGCACCGTGTTCGCAGCACGCACGGTCTTTGAATCCGGAGCACTGTAGAACCGAAGGACAACTACATAACAAGAGGAGAGATGACGATGGCACAACTTTACGAAACAGCAAAACAGGTACGGAAGACGATCATGGACCAGGTTCTGGGCGAGGGCACCGCGCCCACGGTAGCGGAGATCTCCAAGAAGCACTCTCTGTCCGCCGAGGAGATCGACAGCATCTTCAAGGACCTGGAGGCGGCGGTCTGCATCGCCGTGCAGGACGAGAACCACGCAGGCCAAACCACCTTCCAGGACGAGCCTGTCGAACAAGGGCTCCCACCCTTAGGTGAGGTCTTCTACGCCCGCCCCTTTTCAAACTTCAAGAACCACTACCCAGTATCGGTGGATGGGGAACAGAAATGGTACGGGGAGTGTGCGGTGGAGTGCTGCGGAATCTCGGCCATGTTCCCCGGCAAGGAAGTCGTGGTCCAATCCGTCTGCCGGCAGACCAAAGAGCCGGTCGAGCTGATCGGCCGTGACGGGGCCCTTCTCGACTTCTCCCCCAAGACCTTGCGTGTCCACTTCGGGTTCCCCATGAGCCGCATGCCGGATGACATCCTGGGCTGGTGTGACTTCAACAGCTTCTTCAGCTCGGAGGATGCGGTAAAGGAATGGAGAAAGACACACCCCAAGATCAAGGGGGCCACCCGGGACCCGGAGACCGTCTCGCACATCGTGGAAATCGTCGGGAAAGGGAGGCTGGATTACGACTATCAGCTCGAGATCCCCCTGGTGACGATGTTGACGAAGATGAAGTGGCTCGGGATGACGAAACCGCTGCCGCTGCTGGGAGTGCACGTTCCGGACCCGTTCTTCATGTTCACCCCGCACGTGTTCACCGAATGGAAGCGAAAGGGGTACAAGAACTTCATTCGATTCTCGTTGCGTTAGCCAAGAAAGGAGTCGCCCCATGACCGATAAACCCGTCACTACCCTGCAGGCGGATGTCGTCATTGCAGGGTCGGGACCCGGCGGGGCCACGGTGGCCCGCGAGATGAGCCGCAAGGGAAAGAAGGTCATCCTCTGCGAGGCGGGGAAATACCACAAATGGTTCGGCTACACCGCTTCCACGATGAACATGCTCGAAGCAAAAGGCATGACCTTCTCCAAGGAAGGAGGCAAGCATGAGAGAGTACGAGACAATCCGGGTTGAACAGTCCGACGAAGTCGTGACGGTCGCGCTCGACCGGCCGAGACTCAACCTCTTCAACATGAAGATGATCGAGGAACTGATCGAGGTCTGGCATTCGCTGCGCACGAATCGAACCGCTCGATTCGTGATCCTCACGGCACAGGGAGACCATTTCTCCGCAGGAGCGGACCTCAAAGATATCAGCGAGTCCGATGTCACGGCCGAAGACGCGCGATTCCAGCAACTCCTCGGCCACGAGCTGATGAGAAGCCTGGAGAATCTCGAACAGGTGACTGTGGCATCCCTGCGGGGGGTCGTCTGCGGGGCAGGCATGGCCGTGGCACAGGCCTGCGACTTTCGGATCATGGCCGAGGACAGCTACTACATCGTTCCGGAGACGTTCGTCGGCACGTACTACACCTGGGGTTGCACGCCCAGGCTCGTCAGGATGGTCGGGGCCTCCAAGGCGATGGAGATCGTCATGACCTGCGACCCGATCCCGGCTCAGGAGGCCTACCGGCTGAATCTGGCGAACAGGGTGGTTCCGAACGATTCGCTCGACGAGGAAACGCAGGCCTTCGTCGCCAAGATCGCGTCGAAAAGCCCCACGTGCGTCCGAATCACAAAGAAGATCGCCCTCGGGGCCTCGATGGAGGGATTCGGAAACATGTTCGTCTGCGAGCCGGAGCTGATGCAGGGGGTCGTCTACACCGGGGAAACCCGGGAGGGGATCAGCGCCTTCCTGGAGAAGAGGACCCCGAAATACTGACATTGCCTAGGAGGCTGTTGAAAAAGTCCCATCTGCGGCGTTCGGCTTCATCCCTCGTCATTCAACGTACAGGAAGTACGCCTCATTCCTCGGGATTTTGCCTGCCTTGCATCTGGA
>JAUWSZ010000374.1 GCA_030609865.1 bacterium
CATCTTCGTAGCAGAATACCCCCCTGTCTTTCTGAAGAAAGAGACCATCCGTACCTTTGGTAATCGGCCCCTCCGGGTCAAACTGCGCCACCCCACTCAGAGGCCCACCCGTGAATATCCGGTCTCCATCCTCAGCCGTCAGTCCCATGCTCTCGAACACCTGAGAAAATGGCGTGCCCAGCGGAACACGCACCACCACGGACATGCCTCCCTCCCGGCCCACCGTGACGGTCTTGTCCAGGACCGGCCGCCCCTCCCGGATCGCCTGGCAGGCGGCCATGGCCGTCTCCGCGTTGATCAGGTAAACGTCCTTCCGCGGCCTTCCCTCGCTGAGACGATACCGACCGGTCATCCGGGCCATCAGGATTTCCGGGTGTCCCGACGGAACCCTCTTCCCTACCCCCACGGTCTCTCCTGACACCAGGTTTGTCTGATCCCCGGAGACCGCGAAGACGAGTCGCTTGGCCCCGACCGCCTTCTGGAAGAGGGTAGCCCCTTCGATGACCTTCTCCGGAGCCTCCCGGAGGACGTGGCGCTGGGTCTGGAGGAGGGGTTCTTCATCTGCACAGAGCACCATCAAGATTTCAGGGGGCTCTTCGTCCGGCCGAAGGGACGCGTACTCTGCGTTCTTCCCGTTACCGCCCATGGGGCTCACGCCTGCTTCCCGAAGTCGGTCCTGGACCGTCTCGGCCGAGAGCTCGGCAGCATCCTGCTGGATGGGCTGCAGGGTCTCAACCTCGCCTGCCGCGTCTCCTTCGATCTCCACGGTCCCCGCCGAGGTTCCTTCGTAGGTCTTATATATGAGCCTTTTCATCTATGGGGTTCCTCTGATTATTGGGAAGCCTCGATTACCCTGCCTATTTGTGACACCCCTGACAGTTCTTCGGGTCCTTGCCCCCTTCCTCGTGACAACTCATACAGGACTGGTAGGTGTCGTCATCGAGAAAATCCTCGCCCTTCTCGTGGTAGGCATGCATGATGGGGATGTCGTTGTCTATATGGCAGTCCCTGCAATTCTCCTTTTCGTCGTCGTCCCCGTCATAGTGGTGACAGGCGGCGCAGTCATCTTCCATCCGGGTGCTATGGGCTGCATGATCGAAGATGACGAGTCCTCCCTTGCTCTCGTACACGACGCGTACGGGTTCCTCAGGGGGGGGCTTTGCGTCGTGATAGTAGAAGGCAACAACGCCCACGATCAGGCTTGTGACGAGCAGAAGAAGCGCTATCTGGTTCGACCGGGTTTTTCCCATGGTTCCTTCCTCAACAACAACATCTTGGTAGGAGGCTGTCCGACGATGGGTCTTCTGGTGCTGAACAGTGGAGGTTGAGGCTGGCGGTTGGTTCTATGATGAACCGCCCAGCGGCTCGCAAGACAAGGAATGAATGAACATTCATTCGGTTTCTTTATAACAAAACCCGGCCGGTCCCGTCAAGGCGCCTCGGGGTTCCTGAGCGGCTCTTCATCCAGATAAGCTCGTCCTTCTCCGTCGATAGAATACCGCCCCCGGGCCAGCCACTCGAGTGTCTTCGGAAGGATCTCCCAGTCTCCGATCCGTTTGAGACGTTCCTGGTGCTCGCGCGCGATTCGATTCCAAAGATCTCGATGTTCCGGCCATGCAGGCTTGCCTGCCCCCACCCCCTCCGGCAACTCCACCTGGACGGGTGCCGAGACCATCAGGATCTCTCCACCGTCCACATCTTCACGCACAATGTGTGTCGTGGCCCTCAGAACGCTCTCCCCGGCAAGGATGGCGTCGCGTACCGCATAGTCCCCGGTATACTTCCTCCTGCCTCCCTCGAGGATACGCAAATCCGCGGGATGGACGTTGACGATCCTTCCGGCAAAGGCCGCGAGGAGGGGTGCGGTCACAACACTCATGTATCCGCCCAGTACGATCGCATCCACGGAGTGAGGACGCAGTGCGTCCAGGACCCGCCGGTCGAACTCGGAACGGAGGGAGAGATCCTTCTTTGTCGTGTGTCCCCGGGAACGATAGAAGGCGAGAATGTCCTCCACGGCCAGCGGGAGCCCGCGGGATTGGGCGATCTGAGCGGCGTTGCTGGACGGGTTGTCCGTGAAGATGACCACGACCTCGTACGGACACCCCCCCGGCCCCCGGCTGCGTTCGTCCTGTCTTTCGAGGATTTTTGCGAGGTTGGTGCCGGATCCTGACATGAATCCGGCCACGCGCATCGGTTGGCCCGGTCTGGGCGAGTAGAGAGGCTTCAACAGGACTGGGCCCCTTTTTCCGCTGTTCTTTCAGGGGTTCCAATCTTACCGAATCAGGGTGAAAACGCAAGTGGCGGTATCCACGCCCAGCGATTCGTCGGCGATGGTGAAGGAAAAAAGATTTTTTTTGCAATACACTACATCTTGTGTAGCTTTCTTCTTGACCACAATCCCTTCCTACACTATACTTCGAGCTTCCCGCAGAAAACAATCTCACTTATAACAGAAAAAGGAGGGAGTTCATGAGAGTCATTGCAGTCGCAAACCAAAAAGGAGGATGCGGCAAGACGACGACAGCGATCAGCCTGTCCTCTTCTCTGGCCACGAGGGGCAAAAAGGTACTTCTCGTCGATTGTGATCCCCAGGCGCACGCCACCATCGGGTTGAACGTGAGCCCTTCGGAACTGGAAAAAAGCATCTATCACGTTCTCACACCCACAGACAATGGGGCCCTGGGCATCGAAGATGTCGTTCAGTACGTCAAGGAGAATTTCGACCTTGCCCCCTCCAGTGTGATTCTCAGCGCCCTCGAGCAAGATCTTGCCGGCGTACAAGGTCGGGAAAACAGGCTGCTGGAGGCCATCCAGGCCCTTCAGGCGCCCTATGACTACGTCTTGATCGACTGTCCTCCCAGCGTAGGCCTCCTTTGTATCAACGCCCTCCGGGCCTGTGACGAGGTCATCATTCCAATCGACATGAGCCTCTTCTCTCTGCGAGGGGTCGCAAAACTCGTTGAGATCATCCTGTTGATCAAGGACAAGCTCGGCCATGAGATTCGACCCCGTGCCCTGATCACGATGTATGACCACAGAACGCGCTACAGCAAACAAGTCCTCCAGAAGGTCAAGGAAACCTTTGGCGGCAATGTCTTCGAGTCTGCGATTCGCTACAACATCCGTCTCCGGGAGACGGTGGATCACGGCCTGCCGATCGGTGACTACGACAAACACGCCATCGGCTACAAAGACTACGAGATGCTCGCCGAAGAGGTGATCCGGCTACAGGCGGAAAGCGACTCTCCGGAGCAGCAGATCGCCGAGACGGCCCGCGACATCCTGCAGAACACCGAGGATTACATGGATTCCGTCAAGGAGTCCCTCGAGGAGGATCTGAGCACGGGCGACACGAGTGCGGGCGCCGCCTATCAGTGTGTGCCTTCCTCTGAGGACCCCGGGGCGGGTTACACGTCCAATGGCCCGGACGGGATATCCGAAGACGAGCGGTAATCCGAAGACGGACAAGAGAACGGACTCGAAAGGGGGGGCATGATGCCCCTCCTCTATACTGCCGAAAAAAACGCGGTCGGCTGCGTGAGCAGCTGAACGCTCACCCAGTCGTCCTTTGCCAATCGTTCTACACCCTCCGGAACCATGATCAGGCAATCCGCCAGGGCCATCGATTCCAGGCGACTCCTGGGGAGGTACGGCGTCACCCGGAAGATTCCGTCTCTCCCGCGATGGAGCCTCCCCCTCTTGAACTGCGTCCATTCGATGTCCCGGCCTGTCACCGCCTCGGTCAGCCGGGCGGTCAGGGATGGGAAGGGTGAGCCTTGCCAACCGGCCAGCCGCAGAACGCCGGGCAAGGCCAGTTGCAGAAAGGCCATCTCGTTGCTGGGCGGACCCCCCGGGAGGCAGAACACCGGCCGCCCCTCCAGCAGCCCGAACCCGATAGCCTTTCCCGGGCCCATTCGAACCCGATGAAACACCCGCTTCCAGCCCAGTTCCTCCAGCACGCCGACCACGAGGTCCCGCTCACTGCCCCATGCCCCCCCGCTGGTCAGCAGGGCATCATGGCTCTCGATCGCCCTGGGCAGCTCCCGCCTCAAATCATCGCGCCGGTCCGGCAGGATCTCGAGGACGGTAGCGATCCCGAACGCACCGAGCCAAGCGGACAGGGTAACGAGGTTGCTCGCATAGAGCTGGCCCCGCTCGAGGGGCGCCCCCGGAGCGACCACTTCATCCCCGGTCGCCACCAGGGACACCGTCGGCAGCCTGTAGACCGGAACCTGATCCAGCCCGGCAGCGGCCAGCCAGCCTACGGTTCCCGGG
>JAUWSZ010000573.1 GCA_030609865.1 bacterium
CCAGGGGCGATCACCAGCTTGTTCTTCTCACCCAGCGGATGGCAGGTCGGAGGCACTTCCTTGGAGACGATCATGGAGGTCAGGCCACGACCACCAAAACCACCATAGTCCTTGTTGTTCGCTAGATCCTCGACGCTTATCTCCTTGGTGTTCATGTTGACCCGCATCAGTTTCGCCATGTGCGCACCTCCCTCATGGGTTGCCCCCTTCGTAGCCGAAAGGAGATTCCTGTCTTCTCGCCATCGTCATCGCCCTGCCTCTCTCTCATCGCGGAACAGGATAGACATTTGGAGAGAGCAGCATGCCACAGGCATCAATGCGAGATAGAATACGTTTAGCAATTAATCAGAAAGAGATCAGCCTGTCAAGAAATTTCTCGATCAAAATCAATTGGTTAATCGATGAAGTACTCGGGAGAGCAGGTCGTTCGACACCAGGAGCGAGCCGCAGGAGGGAACCGGGGCTCGTCTTCAGGCTTTGAGGCTGGAGTCTGTCTTTTGAGAGGATTTCGTGGGCTTCTTCCTCTTCTTCTTCGTTTTTGCGGTGCACTCGGGGCATATCCAGTGATTCCCGCGGTTCATCCACCCACACAGCTTGGCCAGTTCCTTGAGCACTTTCTCGTCGATATGCTCCATTTTCCTGTTGCAGTTCGGCAGGTCGCATTCAACGTAGCAGAACTTGCCCATGGTCCTGATTATGCCCATGATAGCCCTCTCTCATCCACTCCTGATTGGATCGTGGTTCCGCCGAGATAAAACTCGTTTCAACGCGTAACATCCCTTTTAGCAGAATTCACATGCCTTTTACAAGAACTTTAGTGCCCTGTCGCAATTTTTTTTGGTCCGCGACCCTCTGAACGGACACGCCTACACCCTCTCCCTCTCCGAGGATGCCGCTTCACCCGTCCGATCCCACACTTTTTCTGTTGCGCTGCCGCGTCGAAACTGACTATAAATATAGACATGAAAGAAGAGGGTAAGAAGAGACAGCAGGAGCACCTGCGGAGGATCATCGATTCCACACAGGAGGTGGTCGTCGCGCTGGACGACCAGGGCAACCTCTCCCATTGGAATCCTGCGGCAGAGCGGGTGTTCGGCCATTCCGCTGAGGAGATGATCGGAAGAGACTTTCTCTTTCTGCTCGCCGACCAGGATTCCGCGAAGGCATACAAAAGGGGATTTCGGCAGTTCAGAAAGACAGAGCCGGCGGCCAGAGCGGGAAAAACGCTGGAACTCAGGGCAGCACGGAAAGACGGGAAGGAATTCCCGATCGAGATCTCATTGTCTTCAATCGAGACGGAAGACACGTGGACCGCGCTTGGGATCATCCGGGACATCACCAAACGAAAGAGGATGATCGACGCTCTGAGGAAGTCCGAGGAGAAGTACCGCCTTCTGGTGGACAACGCGAACGAAGCCATCCTGGTGGCCCAGGACGGACGGCTCAAGTTCGCGAACCCCAAGGCGGTCGAACTCCTCGGGCATTCCCTGGAGGAGTTGACCAACAGCCCCTTCACCCAGTTCATCCATCCGGACGATCGCTCGCTTGTGGTCGAACGACACCAAAGAAGACTCCGGGGCGAGGATTTCCCCCATGTCTACCCCTTCAGGGTCGTGGACGGAACGGGAGCCATCAAATGGGCCGAAATCAACGCGGTCCGGTTCAGTTGGGAAGACAGGCCTGCGACCTTGAATTTTCTCTCAGACATCACCTGGCGCGTGCACGCCGAGGGGGAACTGCGAAAGCACCGAGACCGCCTCGAGGAGCTCGTGGCAGAACGCACAGTTGAACTACAAGCCTCGATCGTCTGGCTCGAACAGGAGATCACCGAGCGCAAACGCGCGGAATCGGAGCGAGAGGCCCTGATCGCGGAGTTGGAGGCAAAAAACAGAGAGCTGGAACAGTTCACCTACACCGTCTCGCACGATCTGAAAAGCCCTCTGATCACGATCAGAGGCTTCGTGGGGCACCTGTTGAGGGATATGGACCGTGGGGACGAAGAACGAATGAGGAAGGACCTCACGCGTATCTCCAACGCCGCAAAGAGGATGGAAAGGCTCCTGCAAGAGCTTCTGGAACTCTCACGCATAGGACACTCCCTCAACCCACCGGAAGAGGTCGAGCTCGGGACCGTCGCTCAGGAGGCGGCAAGAATCGTGGCGGGCCGGCTGCGAGAACGAGGCGTCACGCTCGAGATTGCTGCGGCCCTGCAGAAGGTGGTTGGCGATCGGTCCAGGCTGTTGCAGGTCATGCAGAACCTTCTGGACAATGCGATCAAGTTCTTTGGGGATCAGCCCAACCCGCGGGTGGAGATCGGAGCCCGGCAAATCGGTGAGGAAACGGTCTTCTACATCCGGGACAACGGAGTGGGCATGGACCCGAAACATCACGAGAAGGTCTTCGGCCTCTTCGAGAAGCTGGATCGGAACAGCGACGGAACCGGCGTGGGGTTGGCCATCGTCAAGCGGATCGTGGAACTGCACGGTGGCCGCATCTGGATCGAGTCAGAGGGGCTCAACAAGGGCAGCACGTTCTGTTTCACGTTGCCGAAGGGACAGGCATCCACGGGCGGCGGGCAATGAGCCGTTTCTATGGAGCTGTTAGTTTTTGGCTAATAGCTGTTAGCCCACCACCCCTCCTCCGTATGCATCCTGGCGGGGGGCATGGCCGGGAGCCAATAGCTAAAAGCTAAGAGCTAAGGGCTATCCTCCCTGGCAGTCGATGAGAATCTTTGTATGGCCCGGGGCATGAAGGGCCTCAAAGGCCTCTGCGATCTCGTCGAGAGGGACGACGTCGCTTACGACGACCTCCGGGTCCACGGCGCCCCGGGCCAACTGGGCCAGGCAGGATTCGAACTCTCGAAGATTGTATCCCAGACTGAAGTGCAACCGTAACTCTTTCATGAACCAACTCATGGGAAACAGGGTGACATTGCCCATGTGGACGCCCAGTGCCACCACCCGGCCATGCGCTCCCACGATCGCCGCAGCCTCTTCGATCGAGGTCTCTGTGCCCGCGCAGTCGATCACGACATCCGGGCTCCGGCCCGAGGCCTTCCGGACCTCATCCGCGGCAAACACCTGTTTTGGGTCAAAGACCCCGTCCGCCCCCGCGGCACGGGCCTTCCGGGCACGGTACGAATCGGGTTCCGTAACGTAGATCCGAACC